>JBBJNX010000056.1:0-9253 GCA_037721115.1 Candidatus Limnocylindria bacterium | reverse complement strand
GTGCGCACCTTCCGCTTCGCCTCGTTCCTCTCCTCCGTCCAGCTCAGGGTCCACGGCGTCGGGATTCAGGATCCTCAGCGCGGCGCCGTCCTGCGTCAGCACCCAGAGACCGCTGGCGAGCGGTCTCTGATTGGGACCGAGCATCAGGTTGAATCGCAGGCGCAGTCCATCTTCCTCGGGGTCGAGACGGGTTGGAGGCATGGGGTCGATCGGCCGTTTGGTGTCCAGCCGGTCGAGCCGGAGGCCCGTGGCGATCAATCCTGTGTCGCTCGACCGCAGCCAAATGACGAGCTGGAATCGATCCCAATGGAGGGACAGATGCTGGACGTCTATCAGCGCGCCCGGAGACGTCGTCGCGCCGATGCCCTCGGCCCGTGTCGCTTCCTCCATCGTCACGGGTCGATGTTATCCGTTCGATGTTCCGGCGATGCGTGGGGGCGCCACATCGCCTCGCTACAATCAGGGCGCGTGCCGGGGCATCGGGAGGCCGCGACGCGATGATCCATGGCTACAATCGGTGATCCCGCTGGACTCGGGCCGCCCGGCTGATGGAGGCGCAATGAAGACCGGAATGATCGTATTGGCCGGCGGGATCGGGAAGCGCATCGGCCGCCCGGTGCCGAAGCAATTCCTGCTCTTGGGCGGCAACCCGCTGCTCGTGCACGTGCTCGAAAAGGTCCGGTCGATTCCTGAAATCGAGTCGATCGTCATCACCTCTCCGGCCAGCCATCTGGAGGACACGCGAGAGCTCATCGCCAATCACACCTTCGATGGGCGGTTCACCTGCATCGAGGGTGGTGCTTCGCGGCAGGAGTCGGTCTATAATGGACTGTTGGCTCTGGATGGCTACGAGTCGGTGATCATTCACGAGGCAGTTCGCCCACTCGTGAGCACCGACGACTTCAGGGCGCTCATCGAGTCCCCTGACGAGAACGTGATGTATGGCATCCCCATCCCGTTCACGGTGCTCAAGGGAGCCGAGTACGTCGAGGGTCTGCTCGAGCGCCGCGAGCTCGTCAATGTTCAGCTGCCACAGAAGTTCAACGCGTCCGAATTACGGGTCGCGCATGAGGCGGCCGCCAAGGATGGCCTCAGGTTCACCGAGGATGCGAGCCTGTTCTTCCAGTACGGCCAGGCGCCGGTCCGCATCCTTCCCGGCTCCGATCGCAACGTCAAGATCACCGTGCCTGCCGATCTCATCGTGGCCGAGGCGCTCCACGCCGATTCGCTGGGGCGAGATTGAGGGTGGCGCGCACCTGCATCATCACCGGGGCGAGCCAGGGCATCGGACGTGCGACCGCCATACGCCTGAGCCGCGAGCCCGACGTCGGCGCCATCGCGCTGATCGCGCGGAACGCAGAGGGTCTCGCCGAGACCCAGGCCGCGATGGCCGACGGCGGGGCGACCGTGGGCCTCTACCCCTACGACCTCGCTGATCTGGACGGCATCCCCGCGCTCATTGGCTCCATCCACGAGGAGTTCGGGCGTATCGACGTGCTCTGCAACATCGCCGGCTATGCGGAGCCCAGAGCGCTCCTGGATACCACCAATGAAAACATCGTGCGCACATACACGATCAACGTGCTGGCGATGATCATCCTCATTCGCGAAGTCGTGCGCCGGGTCCGGAACCGGCCGGCCAAGATCCTGAACGTGGCGTCGACCGCCGGAATCACCTCGCGGCCGGGCTGGCTGGCGTATGCCTCCTCGAAGGCGGCGGTCGTGTCGCTCTCATCGACGCTCGCCGATGAGCTCGCCGGGAGCGGCATCAAGGTCTACACCATCTCACCCGGTCGTACCGCGACCGAGCTGCGGCGCATCCTGGCGCCCGAGGAGGACATGACCACCATCATGCAGCCCGATGAGGTTGCCGACGTGATCGCCCGGTTGCTCGATGATTCGGAGCGCATTCTCGATGGGCAGAACATCATCGTTCGCAAGCAGGTCTGACCGCGATGGGCTGGCCGGAATATCTGCTGGCGACCGCCCTCCTCCGATTCCTCAACCGCGCCTTCGCATTCCTGCCGATTCGACGACGTCGCGTGGTCCTGGCGACCGCACGCAACGAACAGCTGGAAGGCAACCTGCTGCATCTGTATCGGGCAATTCAGAGTCAACATCCCGAGCTTGAGCTGCGCCTGCTGCTCGAGCCGTACAGATACGGCCTTCGTGGGAAGCTGGCATATCTGACCCGCCTGGCACGCGGGATGTACTACCTTCAGACGGCGCGGCTGTTCGTCGTGGACAACGCCTACTTCCCGATTCACGTTGCGGCCCATCGCCCTGAGACGACGGTCGTGCAGGTCTGGCACGCGGCCGGGGCGCTCAAGCGGTTCGGACTCGACGCACCGGCGCTGCATGAGCCGACGGAGCGGCGGTTTCTGCATCGTAATTACGATTACGTCGTGGTCGGCGGCGACGCCGCCCGCCAGCCGTATGCGGACGCACTTCGGACACCCGCCTCCCAGGTCCTCGCGTTGGGATGTCCACGCACCGATTTCTTTTTCGATCGACCGGCGATGGCTGACGCCCGTCAACGCCTGCTGGATGCGCACCCGCAGCTCGTCGGACGCAAGGTCGTGCTCTACGCCCCCACGTTTCGGGGTCGTGGGGAGGCAAAGCGCGCTTCACCCGGCTTCGATGCCGCGCGCCTCCGCGCGAAACTGTCGGACGGCCACGCGCTTGTGTTGAAGGCGCATCCCAACCTCGACCCGCTGGCGACGCCGACCGAGGGCTACGACGTGGTCATCGACCGCGCTGCCGAAATCAACGAGGTCTTCATGGTGGCGGATATCCTCGTCACCGATTACTCGTCGTCGATTTTCGAGTGGGCGCTTCTGGGCCGCCCGCTCATTCTGCTCGTGCCTGATCTCGAGCACTACGCGGCCGATCCCGGGCTGTACCTCGACTATCGGTCCGAGCTGATCGGCACCCAGGTGACCGATACGGATGGCGTGGCCGCCGCCATCGCGGGCGATGACTTCGACCTGTCCACCTACGACGCCTTCGTGGAGCGGCATCTGCACGCGTCGGACGGCACCGCCAGCATGCGCTTCGTGACCCGTTTCCTGGGTCCGATGCGGGTTGCGAACCGCCGTTCGGTGGCGTCAGGGCCCGAGACGCGAAGTGATACCCTGCCCGCCCATGTCAGTCACGAGTGAGGCGCCGGCGGCGTTTCGAAACGCAGCCGCTCGGCCGACCCCGCTCGGACTGCTGACCGAGGCGATCCGCGACATCAGCTCGCGCCGCCGCCTGGTGCGCTACCTCGTGCAGGCGGAGATCAAGAAGCGCGGCGCGAATACGCTGCTCGGCAACATCTGGTGGATCCTGGATCCACTCCTCCTGATGGTGGTCTACGTCGTTCTCGTCACCATCATTACCACGCGCGCCCTTCCCGATTACCCGCTCTTCATCTTTGCTGCGATCCTGCCATGGAAATGGTTCACCGCCGCGGTGACCGATGCCACCGGGTCGATCGTCAACCATCACCGGCTGATCAAGCAGATCGCGTTTCCCAAGATCGTGCTGCCGGTCGCAGCCACCACGGCCGGAGTCGTCGGATTCGCATTCGGCTTGATCCCGCTCGCGGCGATCATGCTGCTCTATCCGCATCGGCTCACGCCGCTCATCCTGCTGATCCCGATCATCGCGGTCGTTCAGTACGTCTTCACGGTTGCTGTCGCCATCCTGGTCGCGGCCGGCAACGTCTTCTTCCGGGACCTCGGCAATGTGGTCCGCCACCTTCTGCGTCTGTGGTGGTATCTCTCACCCGGCCTCTATGCGCTGAGCCACCTCGACGGGATCGCTCTGTTCGAGAACCCGGTGCTGCGCTTCATCGCACACGCCAACCCGTTCGCGGTCCTCTTCGAGGCCTATCGGAGCGTGATCTACGGCACTCCCCAAGGATCGCCCATGCCCCCCGACTGGGCGTCGCTGGCGATCCTGTTCGTGGCCAGTACCGTCTTTCTTGCGATCGCTTCGGTGGCGTTCAAGCGCCTCGAGCCGACGTTCGCGAAGGTGCTGTGAGAGCATGAGCGATCGCCCGCCGCCGATCACCGAGACCGACCACGCCATCCAGGCGAGCGACCTTGGCGTCCGGTACAGCCTCCGATTCAGCCGCAAAAAATCGATGCAGCGCACCTTGAGCCAGTTGTTGACGCGCGAGCCGGTCGAACAGTTCTGGGCCCTGCGTCATGTCGCGCTGCGCGTCGTTCACGGTGAGTCGTTGGCCGTGATCGGCCCAAACGGTGCGGGCAAGAGCACCCTGCTCCAGGTGTTGGCCGGCATCATCAGCCCGTCCGAGGGCATCGTTGACGTCCGAGGCCATGTTTCGGCCCTTCTGACGCTCGGCGCCGGCTTCGATGTGGAGTTGAGCGGGAGCGAGAACATCCTGCTCGCGGGCGCCTTTCTGGGGCTCGATGACCAGGTGACCCGCGATCTTCAGCCGGGAATCATCGAGTACGCGGACCTCGGCCAATTCATCGAAGCGCCGCTGAAGACCTACTCGTCAGGCATGCGCGCCCGCCTGGGATTCGCCATTGCCACCTCGGTCGATCCGGACATCCTGCTGCTCGACGAGGTGCTCGCCACGGGCGACGCCTCGTTCCGCGCCAAATCGAAGGAGCGCGTCCTGGAGCTGGTGGGCGGCGCCAAGGCCATCGTGCTCGTCACGCACGACATGGAGTGGGTCCGCGAGTATTGCAACCGCGCCGTGCTCATCGAGCATGGGCAGATTGCCTTCGAGGGGGATCCCGACGAAGTGGTGGCGCTTCATCGAGAACACACTGCGGATGAGAAGAAGCGCAAGGCGGCCGATGCGAGCGCCGCTGGTCTGGCACCGGTCATCGCCCGATAACGCGGAACGCGACTGACGGCTGTCGCGATCGTGAGCCAGGATGACGGCATGCGACGGATTCTCACCATTGATGGCGGCGGTGTGCGCGGCATCATCCCGGCTGTGCTCCTTGCGGCGCTCGAGCGCACCACCGGTAGGCCGACCCGCGAAACGTTCGACCTCGTTGCAGGCACCTCCACCGGAGCTGTGCTGGCAGCCGGTATTGCGGCCGGTATTCCAGCCGAGCGACTCGTCACGCTCTACGCCAAACGCTCGGAGGTGATCTTTCGCAGCGTGCCGCTCATCACCGGCCTTCGGCGCCTCCTGACGGGCACGCTCTACGACACAGCTGCGCTGAACGCGCTCATCCGCGACGAGCTGGGCCCCGCTCGCGATTGGCGCATCAACGACGCGCCCATTGATCTGCTTATCACCGCCAAGCGCCTCGTGGACGGAATGGCGTGGTATTTCGTGCGTGACAGCCCGGCCAACTCATGCCGGGCCGGCGGCTTCAGCCTCGCCGACGCGGTTACCGCTTCCGCGGCCGCGCCGACCTATTTTCGGCCATGGCTGATTACGCCGATCGGCGAACTTATTGACGGAGGGATCGGGGTGGCCGGGAATCCGGTGTACCAGGCCTGCGTCGAGGCCTTCGAGTACACCCACGCGTATGACCCCGCCGATACGCTCATCGTCAGCCTTGGCACCGGCAAGCTCCTGCGGCGCGACCGCCCGCGATGGCTCTGGCCGTGGGTCGGGTGGCTACTTTCCGAGCTGCTCCGCTCGCCAGCCGAGCAGCAGACCGAGCTCGTGCACCGCCACTATCCGCGCGCGCCGTTCTATCGGCTCGACCTCGAGCTCGATCGGGAGATCGGCCTTGACGCGGTCGATCGCATCCCTGAACTGCGCGCAGCGGGAGAGCATCTGGCATCAGCGGTCGACTGGCGCGAGGTTCTCGATGGCCGCGACCAGCACTTTCGCGTTACTGACGCCTCCACGCTTCCACGCGAGTATTGCCGCCTGGGTCCCGGCTGAGGCGGGACTTCCGACCCTTGCTCGTGCGACGGGCGAGGTCCTTGATTGGCGTATCCGCCACGAGTCATGACCGATGCTCGACCCACGCACCGTCAGCCGCCGATCCTTCATGCGACGCATGCTCGGCACGGGAGTCGGACTGCTGTCACTCGAGTTCATCGGCGGTTCACTCGCGTTTCTGTGGCCGAACATCACCGAGGGCTTTGGGGCCACGTTCCGCGTCGGGCGTCTTGCTGACATCCTGGCCGCCCAGCCGAACTTTGCGCAGGGGTATCCGTACGGGTTCTCGGCTGCGCGCAGCTTCCTCATCAATGTGCCGGCGGCACGTGCGCTGGCCAGCGGAGCAATCCTGGAGGTTCCGCGACCCACGGCGGACGAGATGATCGCGCTGTGGCGCAAGTGCCCACACCTGGGCTGCATCGTTCCGGACCTGTGCGAGTCGCTGAAGCGATTCCAGTGCCGGTGCCACGGCAGCACCTTCAACGTCTTGGGCGAGAAGCTCGAGAAGGGACCGGCCGAGCGCGGCATGGACCGCTTCGCGGTGGTCATCGAGGGAGATGGCACCGTGGTCATCGACACGCGCGAGATCCTGTTCGGCGCTCCCGAGGGCGCCGTGACCTTCAGCGATCCGCACCCTGCGGACATCGGCTGCTCCTGAAGCGCGCTCAGACGACGTTGAGTTCCCGGATGAGCGCGTTGCGCGAGATTCGGTCATAGGCGAACGGTCGCAGGTCGAGCGTTTCGTACCCCCCGGTCGAGATCCACTCGGCGAGGCCTCGCCCGACAGCCGGTGCCTGCTGGAGCCCGTGACCGGAGAAGCCGTTCGCGAAGACGAAATTCGTGATCTCCGGGTGGGGCCCGATGATCGCGTTTGCGTCCAGCGTGTTGACCTCATAATGGCCGGCCCAGGTGTCGAGCAGCCGCAGCCGATCGAAGGCCGGCACACGATGGGCGAGCGTCGGCCACACGAACGACTCGAAGGGCGCCCGGTCGGTTCCCAGATCGAGCGTGTCCGGATCGGCTTCGCCGGCACGCGGTGAGAATCCGGCGATGTAACCGGGTCCCTCCGGTCGGAAATAGACGCCCGAGGGGTCGACCGTCAGTGGGGCCGCCCCCAGGCTCACGGGCGCCTCGATGTGGTAGACATTTCGTTTCCTCGGTCGGACCGGGAGCTCCACGCCGGCCATGGCCGCAACCTCGGCCGCGCGCGGCCCGGCGGCATTCACCACCCAACCGGCGCCGAGGAACGACCCGTCTGCAAGCAGGACCCCGCGGACCGAGTCGCCATCGCGCTCCAGCGCAGTCACCTCCCCGACACGCTCCTCCACGCCGAGCGATCGAGCCTTGCGTCGGAATCCCTGGAGGAGAGCGTATGCATCGAACCACCCCTCATCCGCTTGGCCGAGTGACCCGCCGGCCAGGTCGTCCGTGTGCAGCCAGTTGAACCGATTGCCCAGCTCGGAAGGCGAGAGCAGCTGCACCGGAACGTCGTGCGCACGCTGGACGGCGTGGTTGTGCTCGAGCGTTGCCAGGCCGGCGTTGGTCGCCAGGAACAGGTACCCATTCTCGACGAAGTCGACCTCGGGGACCTCGCCGTCGACGGCGAGGTATCGGTCCGGATGCTTGATGAGATCGACGCCGAAGCGGCTGATCTCGATGTTGAGCGCCGTGCTGAACTGGAGTCGGATGCTTGCCGCGGACAGCGTCGTTGACGAGGTCCGAAAGGATGGATCGCGTTCGACGACGACGATCCGGCCATCGAAGTCCGCTCGCAAGGCGAGAAAGGTCGCGATTGATGCACCGATGATCGCGCCACCGACGATTACCACGTCGGCGTGATCCGAATTCCTCACGCGCTCGATGCTAGCGCTAGGATGGCCCGCATGTCCGAGCCGATCGTGCGCTTTACCGATGCGCCGCCCGCGACGGCCGACGTCGTCGTCATCGGCGGCGGAATCATCGGTTGCGCGACCGCGTTCTTTGCCGCCCGCGCGGGCCTGCGGGTCGTGGTGCTCGAACGCCGCGCGGCGCTGGGCACGCTCACCACCCCGGCCTCGACCGGCGCCTTCCGCCTCCAGTTCGACAACGCCGAGGAGATCGCCGTGGTCCGCGAGGGAGTCGAGCTCTTCGACGCGTTCGCCGACCGCACCGGTCTCCGCGATTGGGATCTCGGGCTGCGCCACGGCGGATACCTGTTCTGCTCGCTGACGGACGCGACGCTTGACCGCTCGCGGAGGCTCGTCAGGCGCCAGGCCGAATGGGGCCTGACCGACGTCGAGCTGCTCTCGGGCGACGAAGCGCGCGCGCGCTGGCCGTGGCTCTCGCCCGACGTGCGTGGTGTGCGGTATCGCGCTGGCGATGGCTGGCTCGACGTCAAGCGGCTCACCGTCGGCTACGCCACTGCCGCGTCCAATGCGGACCGTATCCCCGACGCGATCCCGGGCGGCGGCGCCACGTTCGTGACGAGCGCCGGCGTGACGGAAATCGTGCGTGACGGCGACCGGGTCACCGGCGTTCGGACGCCGCGTGGCAACGTCGCAGCGGAGACGGTGATCGTTGCCGCCGGGCCGTTCATCGCCCGCGTCGCCGCACTGGCTGGCGTGGAGGTGGACATCCGGCCCACGCGGCGACAGAAGTTGATCATCCCCGAGCTTCCGGCGGTGCCACCCGACGCGCCGATGACGATCGAAGAGGAGACGGCCGCTCATTGGCGTCCATCGATGCACGGCTGCCTGGCGCTCTTCACGGACCCGCATGCGCAGCCGACCGAGCCGCATGACCCGGTGCCGATCGAGCATTACTGGGCGTTCGGCCTGCTGGATCCTGGCTCCGACCATGCCCTGTCGCGGGTCGCACCCTTCTGGCGGGACGCGTGGGCTGCGGGCGCGCCATCCGTGCACTGGTTTCTGCAGGCAGGGCAGTACGAATACACGCCCGATCGGCGCCCGTACCTTGGCCCGATCGGGCCGGACGGTCTTCACCTGAATGGTGGCTATTCAGGCCACGGCATCATGGCGGGTGCCGGCGGCAGCCGTCTGGTGATTGATCTCGTAACCGGACAGGCAGACCGCATTGCGAACCCGTTCCGACCCGATCGATCGTTCGACGCGCGCGAGCACGACATCCTGTAGTGCCTCGAATCAGGTCGGACGGTCGGTCGCTTCCGGGTCAGCCTGTCCTTCGCGCTGCCCGTAGGCGGCATCCGGGCTCTCGCCGAATTCGTCGCTCGCCTGTTCTTGATCGACCGGTTGGTTCATCGGCCCATCAGGACGCGGATCCCGGACCGCCGGGTCCTGGTCGCCCACGGTGGTCGGCTCTTGGTCAGGTCCCACCGTTTCGCCCTGGGTCATGTTGGAATTGCGTTCCATGAGTCACCTCCTGGCG
>JBBJNX010000055.1:0-9261 GCA_037721115.1 Candidatus Limnocylindria bacterium | reverse complement strand
TTGCCTCGTTGGCCTGCTCGGCGACCCGGCGCGACTCCTCGGCGTCCGCGAAGAGTCCGGCGTTCTGGAGGGCGATCGCCGCCTGCTGCGAAAGCCCGCCGAGGAAGCTGAGGTCGGCTCCCGTGAATGGCGCCGAACCCGGGAAGCGCCACACGACGAGCACGCCCGCCACCGCGCCGCGGATCATCAGCGGCGCGGCCATGAGGCGGTCGTCCTCGTCCTCGTCGGTGCCGGGGATCGTCACCGATCGGCGGTCGCCCTTCGTGCTGTTCACGAGCTCGGCCTGTCCGGTGATGGCGATGTCACCGATGATCCCTTCGCCCGGGGTGACGGCATCGGCAAGGATCGCCTCGGCCATGGTGCCGAGCGCGACGATCGCCTGAAACTCGGTGCCGTCTGACTGTGGCAGGAAGACGGCGCTCGTGTCGGCGCGGAGCAGTGCCTTCGCTCGGTCGGCGATGCGTTCGAGCACCACCGACAACTCGAGCGTCGCGGACACCTCGCGCCCGACCTCCGCGAGCGCGGCCATCTCCTCTGCGCGCCGCCGCGTTTCGGCGTAGAGCCGCGCATTCTGGACGGCGACGCCAACGTTGGCGGCGATGGTGGTGAGCAGGCTCTGGTCGGCGGTCGTGAAGCGACCTTCGTGGGTCAGGCTCTGGACGCTCATCGCGCCGATGACCTGCTCGCCCGCGATGATCGGCACGCCGAGCCAGGACTTCGCGCGGGTCCCGACCCCTCGCTGGCCCAGCTCGTTCCAATCTGCCTCGTCGTTGAGAAGCATGGCCTCGCGCCGCTCGATCACGCGCGAGGTCAGACCCTCCCCGCGGCGGAGCGGCTCCTGCTGCTGTTCGGTGCCCTTCTCGACGTAGTACGGGAACTCGATCAGTCCTGACTCGTCGTCGATGAGGGCGACATACGCAATGTCCGCATCGAAGGCATCGCGCGTCTTGTCGCCGACCAGGGCGAGAAGCGGGTTCACCTCGAGCTGCGCCGTGATGGCCTCACTGACCTCGTTGATCGTACCGAGCTCGGCGACGCGTTGCCGAGTTTCGTCGATCAGGCGGCCCGTGCGCAGGGCGATGCTCAGGCTGGCAGCGATCGTCGTCAGGAGCGAGACGTCGGCCTCGCTGAACGCGTACTCGCGATCCAGGTTCTGGAGGCTGATGACGCCGAGGATCTCGTGGCCAAGTGCGAGGGGCGCGAAAATGGCCGATTTCGCGGGTTCGCCGATGAGCTGCGCGGGCTGGCCCACCTCGGCAGCCTCCGTGCCGAGGTCGTGCGTAACCACCACCGGCTGCCCGGTCTCCATGACTCGGCGTCGGAAGCCGATGACCGGGCCTGGATGATCGTCGAATCGGACGCCGCGCTCGATGATGAACGGGAACCGCATCAAGTCCTCGTCGCGATCGAAGATGGCGATGTCGACCACGTTCGCGTCGAACACGTCGGTCGCCCGTTCTCCGACGAGCTCGTACATGGCCTGGACGTCGAGCTCGGACGACAGGCCGCGCTGCACGCTGTTCACGATGGCCAGCTCCGCAGCGCGCCGGTCGGTCTCGGTCAGCAGCCGTCGCGTCTCGTCGAACAGGCGCGCGTTCTCGAGCGCCACGCTCAAGCTCGAGGCAAGGGTGTTCAGGAGCCGAACGTCGGACTCGCTGAACGCATCGATGCGGTCGAGGTTCTGGATCGAGATGCGGCCGCGCACCTCCCCGGCCACCATCAGCGGCGCAAGCAGCAGCGACTGCGGTTGCTCGCCCTGCAGCGACTGCGCGACGTCGGTCTCCGCGAGCCAGCGCGGGACGTCGCGGACGTGGATCGGCTGACGGGTCTCGAGCACCGTCTTCGAGAGGTGCGAGTCCTCGATGCGGATCATTTCGTCGGGGAGTCGCACTCCGCGCTCGATGCCGTACGGGAAGGAGATCGTCGCGGCGGCGACATCGTAGATCCCGATGTCGACCACCTGGGCGTCGAAGATCTCCTGGATCTTGTCGCCGACCAAGTCGTACATGGCCTGCATGTCCAGGTTCTGGGCAAGTCCCTCCTGGACGCTGTTGATGATGGCGAGCTCGGCGGCGCGCTCATCGGTCTCCGTCAGCAGGCGCTTCGTCTCGTCGAACAGGCGCGCGTTCTCGAGCGCCACGCTGAGACTCCCCGCCAGCGTCGAAAGGAGTCGCAAGTCGGAGTCGGTGAACGCATCCGCGCGGTCGAGATTCTGGAGCGAGATCCGGCCCCGCACATGGCCGCCGGCCATGAGCGGCGCGATGATCACGGAGAGCGAAGCCTCGCCCTGCACGACTGGCACCACGACCCCGTGCTCGGCCTGCCATGCAGGCATGTCGTTCCAGACCATCGATCGGCGCTCACGAAGGACCTCGAGCATGAGCGGCGAGGAATTGACCTCCGTCGGCTCGTCGGGGAATCGCACACCGCGCTCGATGGAGTACGGGAAGTGCATCATTCCGGCTTCTGGATCGATGATGCCGATGTCGACGACCTGGGCGTCGAAGATCTCCCTGATCTTGTCCCCGACCAGGTCGTACATGGCCTGCATGTCAAGGTTCTGGGCAAGGCCCTGCTGAACGCTGTTGACGATCGACAGCTCGGCGGCGCGCTCGTCGGCCTCGGTCAGCAGGCGCTTTGTCTCGGCGAATAATCGGGCATTCTCGAGCGCCACTCCGAGGCTGGAGGCAAGCGTCGAAAGGAGACGCTCGTCCGCGTCGTCAAATGCGTACGCCTCGACCCGCTCGATGCTGATCACACCGAGCACGCGCTCGCCGACGAGGACGGGAACGCCTAGCCACGATTCCGCTGGATCATCGTCGCCCTCGAATCGAGGAATCGTCAGCGCGTGGTGCTCTTCCATCTCCTCGTTCGAGCTCACGCGCAGGGGTTGTCGGGTCTTGATTACTTCGGAGTTCAAGCCGGCGCCGAGCTCGATGGAGTCGATCTTGATGCGGACGCCGCGGTCGAACTTATACGGGAAGGAGAGGATGTTCGTGTCCGGGTCGTGAAGGGAGATGCCGACGGAGTCCGATTCGAAGATGGCGCTGATCCGGTCGCCGACGAGCTCGATGATCGCGTCGAAATCGAGCTGCATCGAGAGCGCGGCCGCGACCTCGTTGACGAGGGCCAGCTCCGCGTTGCGCTGGCGGGTCTCCTCGATGGCCCGCGCCCTGGTAAGAGCCGTGCCGATGTGCTGACCGACGAATGTCAGCAGGTCGAGGTCATCGGGCGTGAGGGTGCGGTCCGCCCGGTAGTTCTGCACTGCGAGCACGCCGATCGTTCGGCCGTCCGAACGCAGCGGAGTGCCGAGCCATTGG
This sequence comes from Candidatus Limnocylindria bacterium, assembly GCA_037721115.1. Taxonomy (GTDB): domain Bacteria; phylum Chloroflexota; class Limnocylindria; order QHBO01; family QHBO01; genus JACDBZ01. Next base: position 5,941 of record JBBJNX010000055.1, on the reverse strand, counting down.
AGGGCGCTGGTGTCCCCCGCCGCCTGCACTTCGCCGCTCGTGAGCAGCTGCTCGTACCTGGCTGAGTCGATATACGTCGGCCGGCCGGTCCGCAGCACGTGTGCGGTCACACCCGCGGCATCGCCGATCCCGAACACCTCCCATGCATTGGGATCTGGCAGGTCGGTGTCAACCTCGTCCACGAAGAATGGATAGTTGATCCGCTGTCGCTCGTCATCGTAGAGCGCGATGTAGAAGTTGTCGGCGTACATCAGCTCGCCGACGATCTCGTGGATCGCGGCGTAGAACGACGGCATGTCCCTTGCGGTACTCGCCGTCTCGGCAATGCGATACAGAGCGGCCTGCATCGACTCGGATCGCCCGAGGCGTCCGACGGGCGTTTCGGGCTCGTCGGACGCTCGATGCGCTGTCTCGGATGTGTTTGATGGCCGATGCTCGGGGATGGTTGTCGACTCTCTTCAGTTGGCGGATGCCGTCAGCGGTCCGCTACGGCCGCCATTGTGCGTCACCAGCCGCTTCCGCGTCGAGGCTCCGCGGCGTTCTCGCGCCCGTCAGATCACGGTTTCGGCGCTGGGTTAATGGGCCGCGACTCGCTCAGTTCGGTAGGTGCGCCGTGCACGGCGGGAATGGACCCGAGGCGCCCGGCCTGGTAATCGCCGAAGGCCTGCACAACCTCCTCGCGCGTGTTCATGACAAACGGACCCGCCCAGGCGACCGGCTCGCGAAGGGGGCGACCACCGAGAATCAGCACGTCGAGCTTTGGGCTGCGGCTCTCCTGCGTTCGTGAGGCGCCGACCGTCAACGCGTTGCCCGCGCCGAGCACTGCCAGTTGGCCGGTCTGCACGGAAATTCGCTCGGGACCCACGGTTCCGGCACCGGCCATCACGTAGACGAGCGCGTTGTAATCGGCGCGCCAGGGCATCACCAACTCGGCTTCGGGACTCAGGGTCGCATGCACCAGCGTCATCGGCGTATAGGTCGAGCCCGGCCCGGCGTGGCCGGCAACCTCCCCCGCGATGACGCGGATGAGCGCTCCCCCATCGGCAGAGGCAAGCAGACCGACCTCGCCCGCGCGGATGTCCTGGTAACGCGGCGGCGACCACTTCTGCGCCTTCGGCAGGTTGACCCACAGCTGGAAGCCGTGGAATAGCCCACCGCTGACGACAAGCGCCTCCGGGGGCTTCTCGATGTGCAGGATGCCGGCGCCCGCGGTCATCCACTGCGTGTCGCCATTGGTGATGACTCCCCCACCGCCGTTCGAATCGCTGTGCTCGAACGTTCCGTCCATGAGGTACGTGACGGTCTCGAACCCGCGATGCGGGTGCCAGGGCGTGCCCTTCGGCTCGCCGGGTGCGTACTCGACCTCACCCATCTGGTCGAGATGGATGAATGGGTCGAGCTCGGCAAGGTCGACGCCGGCGAACGCCCGACGTACCGGGAATCCGTCGCCCTCGAAGCCACGCGGTGCCGTGGTAATGCCGCGGACAGCGCGCTGCCGCGCGATGAGCGGATCAGGCGTCGGAATATGCGGGAGAACGGAGATGTCGTCGACGGTGATGGCTGGCATGAGGCAATGATACATCATCTAGTTGCGTATGCAACTACCGGCGCCTCACGCTCGTTCGCGGTGCCTGATCAGCGCCGTTCCGCCGGAACTCCGAGTGTGATCGCGGCAGCAACGGTCGCGGCCGCGAGAGCCAACGCCTGATCAGCCGATAGCCCTGCGTCCCCCGCGAAGAGCTGGGTGGCGGCGCTCGGGATGGCGCCAAGGACGACCGGGACCAGCGTCCAGCCAAGCACGAGCACAGTCGGTGCGGTTGCCCCCGGTAGGCGCAGCATCCGAGTGGCGACCGCTGTCAGCACGCCCAGGAATGCCGCGAGCAGAAGAATCAGGATCAGTGCGGGCCGGTCGCGCGCGCCGGAAGCGTCGACCAAACCCACCACTGCCTGGTAGGCGATCGCAACGGCCACCGCCAGCATTGCGCCCAGAATGACGGACCGAAGGCCGGTCACGAACGCGGATCCTTCGTCAGCCGATCCGCGAGGTTGCGGGCGATCCGGTACGACTTGCCAGCACCCATCACGAGCACCGCGTCGCCGGTCCCGACGTGGTCGCCGACGTACTCCGTCGTGGCGTCGACATCGCCGGTCGCGATAGCGGGCACCGCCGAGTTCCGCTCGATGGCATCCGCCAACGCCTCGGCGCTGGTGGAGGCCATGGCGTCGGGCGTATCGCGTGAAGCATAAATATCGGCGATGACGACTTCGTTGGCATCGGTGAAGGCGGTGGCGAACGCATCCATGAGGAGGGCCGTCCGCGAGTACATGTGCGGCTCGAAGACCGCCCAGAGACGCCGGTCGGGTCCGACCTTCTGTCGGGCGGCGGACAGCGCGGCACGCACCTCTGTCGGGTGGTGGCCGTAGTCGTCGTAGATCGTCACCGTGGGAGTATCGGCGATTAGCTCCATGCGGCGCCCCGCTCCTGAGAACGTTCGGAGGCCCTCGACCAACAGCTCGAGGTCGGCACCGAGCGCGCGAGCCATGATCAACGCCGCGGTGGCATTGAGGACATTGTGCTCCCCAGCCATCGACATCTGAAATGTCTGGTCGAACAGCCGGAATGCTGTGCCGTCGCGCCCCAGCTCGACGTCGGTCGCCATGATTTCGCCGCCCGGCCCATAGGGAAGGATGCGGCCCTGCCATCCCCCGAGGCGCGCGATCAGCTCCATGGCACCAGGGTCATTGGCGGCAATCGCGAGCAGGCGACCGTTCAACGCCGGATGACTGCCCATGCCACGCACGAATCGCTCGAAGGAATCCATCACCGCGGATGCATCGGCGAAGAAGTCGGGGTGATCCATCTCGACATTCGTGACGATCGCGCCGGCCGGGTGATAGCTGAGGAAATTGTCGCCGAATTCGTCGGCCTCCACCAGGAATGGCGCTCCCCCGCCGGGTCGAACCGAAGCGCCCCATGCGCCGATGAAGGCACCGACCTCCACGGTCGGGTCAAGCCCGGCGGCGATGAGCAGGTGGCCCAGGAGCGCGGTGGTGGTGGACTTGCCATGCGTGCCGGTGACCCCCAGGCCAATCCGCCCCGTCGCCATCTGCAGTTCGCCGAGCAGCGCCTGCCACGTCACGACCGGAATGCCCTGTGTGTGGGCAGCGGCGAGCTCCGGGTGGCCTTGGACGGAGCGCAACGCGGGTGAGATGGCGACGCGGTCGATGCCCATGAGGTGCCCTGGATCGTGCGTGGCAGCGTATTGGATACCGGCCGCGTCCAGCGGCGGTGTGTAGGGCGACGGCGCGTCAATGTCACATCCGTTCACCGTGGTACCGGCGTGGTGCAGCAGCAACGCCGTGCCCGCAGCTCCAGAGCCGGCAATGCCGATGATGTGGATCCGCTCGCCGTGCTCGACCACTCGCCTATTCCTCGAACGCCAGGCGCGCAGCGAGCTCGAGCGCTGCCAGCGCCGATGCACGCTTGTTCCCCGATCGGTCGTGTGGCCATGAATGACGCTCCACGACCGCCGTGCCTTCACGAATTGCGGCCGCAACGTACGTCAGGCCAACCGGCTTGTCGGCCGATCCTCCATCAGGGCCGGCGACCCCGGTGACGGCGACGGCCAGCCGGGCCACGGAGAAGCGATTCAAAATGCCGGTGGTCATCGCCTCGGCCACTTCGGCCGACACCGCACCGACGCCTTCAAGAAGCGCACCGGGCACGTCAAGGAGCTCTTCCTTGACGGCGTTCGAGTAGCACACGATGCCACCCAGGTAATGGTCACTCGAGCGCGGAATCTGGGTGATGGCGTGGCCCAGCAGCCCGCCGGTGCATGACTCCGCGCTTGCCATCTGCCAGCCACGCTTGACGAGGGCCCGACCCAGCCGGCGCGCGGCCGCATCGAGCTCGTCATCCGTCGGTGGTCGCGTGGGCGGCATCGGCCTAGCGGTAGTTCGTGAACTGCAGGTCGACCGGATAATCAAGCCCCTTCAGATCAGCGATGATTGCCTGGAGCTCATCCCTCGACTTGGCCGAGACTCGGACGGCGTCGCCCTGGATCGAGGGCTTCGACTTGGGAAACATCTCGCGAATGCGCTTCGAGAGCTCCTTCGCCTGTTCGCTCGTCAGGCCCCGCTTCAACTTGATTTCCTGGCGCACGGTGGAGCCGCCGGCCGGGTCGATCTTGCCCCAGTCGAAGATCTTCAGGCTCAGGCCGCGGCGCACCGCCTTCGATTCGAGGAGGTCCTTGGCTGCCCCGGCCCGGTATTCGTCGTCGGCGGTGAGCACGATCGCATCCTTGCCGAGCTCGAACGCGACGTTGCTGCCCTTGAAGTCGTAGCGCGTGGCAATCTCGCGACGCGCCTGGTCGAGCGCGTTGACGAGCTCTTGCTGGTCGAAGTCGCTCACCACATCGAACGATGAATCTGCTGCCATGGCTCCCCTATCTTCGTTTCAGTTGTCTGATCGGGTGACAAGCCACTCGATGACGGCGCCGTTGCCCCCCATCGTGCCGAGGTTGATGCCGTTCATGGACACCCCTACGGCGCCGGCGTTGCCGGCCAGGATCCGGATCGTGTCGTCCGCCTCGATCTCGACGCGGTCGCCATCGTCGCTGATCCCGCCCGAGACACCTTCGAGCGACGTCCCGTCCTCCTCGATCTCGAGATACGAGTCTCCTTCGTCCAGACGGAGCATACCGGTGAGTCCTTCCTCGGGCCGGACCGTCACGCGGCGGGTGGTCGCCGGTGCCTCGGCCGGGGTGATCACCACGTCCCACGTGCCGGGTGCAAGTGGCAGGCTGGCCGAATAGCTGCCGGCCGCGTCGGCGACCACGGTCGTCGGCTCCGGAGCGGACGGCTCGACAGGGTCAAGCTCGACCTCGCCACCACTCGCATCCGCGACGGAAAAGCTCGGTGCCTGCGATTCGACGAGAACGGCGCTCAACCCGAGCTCCGTGCCTGGCGCCGCCGATCCGGATACCGGCACCGGCCCGGTGATGGTCGCGTCGGCTGTGGGTTGGTCGACGGCCACGGCTATGCTGGCGCTGGAACTTGGTGACGGGCTCACGGCCGCGTCGGTGACCACGTTGACGCGTCGCACATACGTCTCCGATGGTCGGCGCGTGAGCGGATCGACCGCGTCGATGCGAATCTCGTTCGACCCGGGAAGGAGGTTGACGGTCATCTCGAAGTTCCCCTCGGCATCGGCGGTCGTGCTCGGATTCTCAGGCAGACCGCTGACGGTGACCGTGGCACCAGCAGCCGTGATCCCGCGAATGGTGATGGTCTCCTCCGTCTGTGCCGCGACGTCACCGGCGGGCTGGGTGATGCGCAGCTCTGGCGTGCGCGCGAAATTGACGAACTCGTAGGCAATCCATGCGACCAGCGCGCCGACCATGATCGTCAGGATCGCGGCAGCGACCGCGCCCGGTGTGACCACGAACGTGCGTCGACGACGCACCGACATCGGCCGGGGCGGAGTGGGGGCGATCGAACGGTCGGCCGGGGTCGCCGATGTCTCGAGCCGATACAGGTCGATGAGGTATTCCGGATCGAGCCCGAGGTACGAACCATAATTGCGCAGGAAACCCTTGGTGTAGACGGCCCCGGGCAGCTCACGGTACTCGCCACGTTCAAGCGCCGACAGATACCGCTCCCGAATCTTCGTGTCCCGCTCCACCCGCGGCAGATCGACGCTTCGGGCCTCGCGGGCGGCACGAAGCACCTCACCGAGCTTGTGGATCTGGTCGGTCACGGCTCCTCGTCCTCGGCGGGGTCCACGTCGCCACCCCAGCCGTCAGATGTGACCAGCACCTCGCGGAATCGACTTCCATCGGCGGGTCCAACAACGTCGCGGTCCTCCATCTGGTCGAGGATGCGGGCTGCCCGCGCGTAGCCGATGCGCAGGCGTCGTTGAAGCAACGAGGCGGAGGCCTTG
>JBBJNX010000001.1:0-31268 GCA_037721115.1 Candidatus Limnocylindria bacterium | reverse complement strand
AGCCATGCCCGGGTGCGCGGCGCGATGTCGGCCGGTGCCACCTCGAGGCGTGCGGCAAGCTGCCGCAGGTCTTCGGATGTGTCGACGTCGGGCCACGTCGGAGACAGGGTGACTTCGAACCCGTTCGACGTGAGCGCCCGGTGCGTGCGGTCGAGTGCTCGTCCGGTGCCCATGGGCACCACACCGAAGGTCATTCGCACGCGTCGACGGAACCTACGACGCATGAGGCCCGCCAGGAGGGGAACGGGTGGGATCCGACGCCACCGCAGGCCGACGAGATGATATCCGCCGTCTTCGGTGGGGCCCAGTACAGCGTCGGCGGCATCCAGCTGGCGGAGTGCCGCGCCGAGGTGGCCTGGCGGAAGGTCCGGGTTGTCGCCGCTCACCACGACCGCCCGATCGGCACCCAGCCTGGCGGCCGTCTCGAAGGCAGTTGCGATCGCGCCGTCAAGGTCCGGTTTGTCCTGCGCGACCGAGTGCCAACCCGGACCGACGAGTGCGGCGACCTCCGCGCGCTCTGCGGCCCGTGCAACGATCAGCGGGATCGCGCGCAATTCGGCCGCGGCGACGTGCAGCACGGCGGCGGTATCGACAAGGGATGCGCTCCACAGCTCGGCTGCCCCTTCTCCTCCCAGGTGTTGAATGAGACGCGTCTTTACCTGGCCGGCGCGTGGTGCCTTGGCCACGATGGCGATGACCGGTCGCGGCGAAGTCTCCGTCCAGGCCGTGCGCAGCATGGCGATGGCGGCCAGCACCGATGCCCGCAGCCGTCCGGCAACCTTGCTCACCCCACCCCGCCGGCGAAGGAACCGCACCGGCACCTCCCGAATCCGAGCGGAGCGCTCGGTCGCCGCGCGAGAGATGAGCTGGACCGTCCAGCCGTATCCGGCCGCGTCCAGATTCAAGCGCCCGAGGAGCTCAGCGCGGATCACCTTGAATGGCGGCAGGTCATGGATGCGGCGCCCGGTGCGAAGTGTGATGATTCTCGCCACGAGAATGTTGCCCAGCCGTGCGTGCAAGGGCATCGCGCCCACCTCCGTGTCTCGCGGACGCCGCCGGCCGAGGACCAGATCCGCGGTGGGCAGCGCGGCGCGCAACCGTGGCAGGTCGGCAGGGTCGCACGAACCGTCGCCGTCCAGAAAGGCGACCCCATCGTGGCGGTGCCCCTGCCGCGCTACCTCGGCGCCCGTGAGGCAGGCGCGCCCATAGCCGCGCCGATGCTCCCGCACCACGGTGGCGCCTGCGGCCACGGCGACCTCGGGCGTTCCATCCTGCGAGCCGCCGTCAACCACGATCACGCAGCAGGCCCCGGCCTCGCGAAGTCCGCTCACGAGGTCACCGATCGAGGCCGCCTCATCCAGCGCCGGAATGACGGCCGCCAGCGGATCACTCATCAATCGGCCCCCACAGTTCGAACCGATCCCCTGCCGCGAGCAGGGACCGTCCACTGGCGGGAAGCTCCTCGACGAACGCCTCTCGCCGGGCCCAGGAAAAGTAGCCCGGATCCCGCGCCTCGCGGTCGACGAGCACCCACGCGTCCGGACCTCCGCGTGGGATCAGGGAGATGTCACTCCGCGAAGCGAGCGGCGGCGCGAGACCATCGTCCACCGAGATTGCGACTTCAGCGGGGATCTGCCGGGCGAATCGAAGCAGCTCGTCGTGGGCGGGTGGGCGATCCCATTGGCCGTGCACCGTGCGTTCGGTCGGCGGCAGCCCTCCTCCGATCCAGGCCACACAGAGAGCCGGTATGGCAAGAACAACGAGCAGCCTGCCCGCGGGGCGGCGTTGGCCGTCTCGATCTGCCGACCGCCGACGACGAGCCGTCCATGCCAGCAGCCGACGCCCGCCGATCGCAGCAGCCGCGAGGAACGGCAGCATGGACAGGAGCGTGTAATGAAGCTTGAAATCGGCCTGCGCAAGATTCGAGCTCAGCAAGTTGGCGAGGATTGGTGGCAAGGCGAGCAGGAGCCATGCCGGCCGCAGCAATCCCAACGCCGCCGTCGACACCAGCAGGCCGGCTGCCCCCATCCAGCCGGTACCGTTCGTCAGCCCTTCGCCGATTCGTTCCACGTTCGCCAACGGGCCGCCATTCTCGATGATCCATTCGTAGTACCAGCCCGTCTCGAGGTCTGCGCCGTCTCGCAGAATCGGCATCACCACGGTGAAGACGAGGAGCGACCACACGATGCCGATGGGCATCAGCATGAGGCCTGCGGCGCGAACGCCTGCCACGGGGCGGAGTCCGTCGTGGAGCCTGCCGGGACCACGCGCGGCGACGAGAGCGCCGACCACGAAAACGGTGAATCCCTGGTCCTCCTTTGCCAGGAGCACGACCCCGGCGAATGCCAGGAGGAGAAGCGCCCGGCCGCGCAGGCCCGCCCAACCGGCGAGCAGAGCGAACGGCAGCGCAAGAGACTCGGTGTGGAAGTCGGCTCGACCAGCCTCCTGGATGGCGCTCCACAGTGGCAGTGGCGCGGCGATCGCCGCTGCCAGCCACGGCGCGGACGGCGACGGGCGGAATGCCGCTCGCAAGAACAAAAAGGCTGCCGGCCCGGCGGCGGCAAGCGCAAAGGCGTGAATGAGGCTGAGGACGCGCGCGTCGGCCCAGACGGTCTCGACCAGCGCCGGGATGACGAGCAGCGGAGAAAAGTGGAGGCCCAGGAAGCTGCCTCCGTTGAAGCTCGAAACGAAGCCGTTTCCCTCGGACACGTTCCAGACGACCTGCTGAAAGAACGCCTGATCGTAGGCGAGGGTGCCGAGTCCATCGGCTCGCCGCAGCAGCAGGAACGCAAGCCAGCCAAAGCCGAGAAGGGCACCCGCAACGCAGAGGAGGACCGGGACCGGGGTGGTCGGGTGGGCGGTCACGCGGCTGGCGACGTGCGAGTGCAACCGGCGACTCGCCAGCGTGGCGTCGGTCATCGCGCGACGGCGTGCCGTGGCTCGGATCGACGCTCGGCGGTCGTTCGGAACGGCGTCTCTGTGCCCAGCAGTCGATCCCGCATCCCGCGCGCCGCCCTTCGCACCGACTCCGCGGCGGTCAGGCGCGGCTCCCACCCCAGAGCACGCAGCGCGCGCGCATCGAGGTTGACCAGCGGCGTGTCGCCGACCCAACCGCCACCACCGCGAGCGGCCCCACTGAAGACGAGCTCCACGCCGTCGCGGTCGAGCCCGAGTACCTCGATGACGAGCTCGGCCACGCGACTGACCGTGAGCGTGCCAGACGTCGCCACGTTGAGGGCGGTGAATGGACGGTCCAGGGCCTTCCGCTCGGCATGCAGGACGCCGGTAACGAGATCCTCGACATCGATGTACGGTTTCGCCTGATGGCCGTCGCCCATGACCTCGAGACGAGTGCCATCGCGAAGCAGCTTTACCACGAAGTCGTGAACCACCCCGTGATTCGAACGCGGCCCGATGGTATTGCCGAACCGGAAGGCCAGCGCACGCCAGTCATGCAGATGGGCGAAGCCGGAGAGAATCGCCTCGCCGGCGAGTTTGCCCGCGGCGTAGTGCGACTCGGGCAGCATCGGGCCGTATGCCTCGTTGGTCGGGGTGCGGAGCGGCGCGCCGTAGACCACCCCGCTCGACGCGAACAGCAGCCGCCGCACGCCGTGCCTCCGCATCGCCTCGGCGACATTCCACGTTCCCAGGATGCACCCCGTGAGGTCGAGGCTCGGATCGTCGTAGCCACCGGGGATGTTGGTGTTCGCCGCCAGATGCACGACGGAATCGTGGCCCGCCATCGCGTCGACCACCGTCGCGAGATCGCTGACGTCGCCGCGCACGAACGTGAGCCGGCCATCGAGCAGCTCGGCCTGGAAATTGTCATCCCAGTCCGGATCGGCGGTGGAGAGGTCATCGAGCACCGTGACGCGCTCACCCGCCGCGAGACAGCGACCAACGACGGTAGCGCCGATGAATCCGGCACCTCCGGTGACGAGCGTGCTCATGCCGTTGGACGCTCGCACACTGCGTACCGGTAGCGACGATCGGCGGACTCGAAAATACATGACCATGGCTGCGTATTGAGCAGGGCTGCCCAGTCAGCGTCATCGCCAGGCACCGTCGGTGAATGGACCACCCCGGTGGACGCGCGGTCCAGCAGCCGCAGCGCCATCGTCGGCAACGCGGTCCACAGGCCGGGCCGTGGTTCAGCAATGAAACAACGCCCGCCGGGCCGCAGAGCACGGTAGATCTCTGCCAGTGCGCGAGCGGGATCGCTCAGCACCATGAGCAGGCGTGATGCGACCGCGGCGTCGACCGATTCGTCGGCGAGGGGCAAGCGCATGGCATCGCCGAGCTCGAACCGGCAGTTGGCGACGCCGACCTGGCGCGCATGGTCACGCGCGCGATTCAGTTGGCCGGGCGAGTGGTCAATGCCGAGGGTACGCAGGCCAGGATGTCGCTGGGCAAGCCGTCGGGTGTAGGTGCCCGGTCCGCAACCGATGTCGATCAAGAGCGTGCCCTGGTCGGGCCGCCCACCTCCCCATAGAGCCGCATCGATGCGATCCGTGTCGTCTCGAAAGCAGTGCTCCCGCATGAAGGCATAGAGCCAGTCGGACCGGTCGAAGATGCGTGTCCGGGAGCTGTATGGGTCGGCGCGCGCACGTTCCAGCTCGATATCGGTCGCCACGATCCTCAGGCCACCACGGTGGCAGAGACGACATGGAGGCCGGTGGCACCCTGCGGCGCCGTGCCTCGCTTGTCGGACGTCTGGAGGTTACCGTCGCCATCGATCGCCCGGACGGCGATCTCGTAATCGCCGGCCCGACCGGGCTGCCATGGGTACTCCCAGAACGACCAGGTCAGAGATGTGCCCGCGTATGTGATCTCGGCGGGCTCCCAGGTCCGTTGACGATCGGTCGATACCTCCACGCGACCCACGCCGCGATTGCCGGCGAAGGCCATCCCGTTCAGGAGCGTTTCGGAACCGACCCTGATCGGATCCTTCAGGCTCGGGCCGTCGATCCGCGACCGGTTGGGCACGGTGAAGTCAGGGCCCCAGCCCTGCATCTCGTAGAAACCCTTCGCCTCTCGGTCGACGACCTCGATGCGGGTGACCCATTTGACGTTCTTCTCGCCGTAGAGCCCCGGCACGATGATCCGCGCGGGGAAGCCATGCCGCTGCGGAAGCGGCTCGCCATTCATCCGATAGGCAACGAGCGTCGTCGGTTCCATTGCCTTCTCGAAGCTGAACGTATCGGTGTAGCCATCGGCGCCGTGTAATACGACCTCGACAGCGTCTTCCCGTGCGCCGGCCTCCTCGAGCAGGACTCGCATCGGTACGCCGGTCCAGACCGCGTTGCTGATGAGACCCCACGAAATCGGGTTGCTGATGCACATCAGCGTCGTCTCCTGCTCGGTCGGACTCATTGCCTCGATCCGGCCGAAGTCGTAGGTCTGCGGTCGCTCGACGTGACCATTGACCTCGAGCGCCCACAGCGCCTGGTTCACCCGCGGATCGACGACGTTCTTGGTGACGACGTAAAAGCGATCATTCGGGGTGATCGGCTCGAGATTCGGCCCGATGTACTGCATTCCGTCGTAGCTGAACGTGGCGTGATCGTAGAGGCGGACAAGCATGCCGCCCGAAGAGGCTGCCAACACAGCGCCCGCGCCGCCGATGAGAAGTCGGCGCCGTCCCGGATTTACGACAACGCCTGCGCTGGGCACGTCGCCGGTGGCGCGTGTGGGCCCGTTGACGAGGCGGAGTGTCGCCACCGTCACGGCGGCATACGTCGCAAGCAGGATGGCAAAACCGAGGCTCGTCACGACCGTCGCGACGCCAGGCTGAAGGCCGAAATAGTGCGTGTCGAGATTCGGAAAGAGGGCCGCAACGAGGAGGAGCCAAACGCCCACACTGAGCCCCAAGATGATTGCGACGGTCCGGCGTCCGATGCCCCACAACGGCTCGTCGCTGTTGCCAAGCACCTCGCGTCTCGACAGGATCGCCAGCGCGATACCACCGAACACCGCAAGACCCAGCTGCCCGACGAGGGCCGCCCCGATACCGAGCTGTTTGAACTGGTTGTAGCCGCCGAAGAAACCCAACAGAGCAAGGAAGGCGTTGACCGGGATCAACGCGGCGATCCGATCGCCAAGCAGCTCGGCCGTGGTCGGGATCCCGGCCAGCGTGCGCAGGAGAAGCATCACGAACATCATCGCCAACCCACCGATGAGCCCGGCAACGGCGCCGAGCAGGATGGCCGATCTCATCGGTTGCTTCGAATTGGACACCTACGCATCCTTCCTCGGGAAGTTGACGGACTGATGAAGCAGCTCGGCCGACATCCCGTGACGAAAGGACAGTTACGCAGCCCGCACCGTCCGTTACACGAAGGGAGAATATCTGAGGAGCATCACAGCATGGTCATGCGCCCGTCACATCCCGGTGGTAGCTTCCGTCGTGGTTCACGCCCCAGAACCCGATCGCTGAGGCTTGGACGCAAACCAGGGAATCGCGCATGGCTGGAGTATGGGTAGACGCCGGCGAGACAACGCCACCTCGAACGGGCGAGGCGAAGATCGACGCTGGACAGGTTGTCGACCGCGGCGTGCTCACCGACGCGGCCCAACTGCATCGATTGCGCAGCGGGGACACCGAAGAATTCGAGCGCCTGGTGGTGACGCATCACGCCTTGATGTACAGGGTCGCTCGGGCCCATGTGGCGTCCTCGGCGGCCGCCGAGGACGTCGTGCAGGACACATGGATCGCGGTGCTCGACGGACTGACAGCCTTCGAGGGTCGGTCCTCCCTGCGTACCTGGATATTTCAGATTCTCAGGAACGTGGCCCGCCGACGCGGACAACGAGAGGCGCGCGTCGTGCCATTCTCATCGCTCATGGCCACCGAACTTGGCGAGCGGACGCTGCCGAGCGTCGACCCCGAACGATTCATTCCACCGAGTGACCACGAGTGGCCCGGCCACTGGCTCTGGCCGCCGAGGCAGTGGGAAGGCGGCGTGGAGGAACGATTGCTGCACGCCGAGACGCAGGCGCTGATGGCCGCGTCCATCGAAGAGCTGCCCCCGGTGCAGCGGACCGTTCTCTGGCTCCGGTGCATTGAGGGCTGGGCGTCCGAGGAGGTCTGCCTCGCGCTCGAGATCAGCGCAGCCAATCAGCGTGTTCTCCTGCATCGCGCGCGGTCCAACGTGCGTGGATCGCTGGAAGCTCTGTTGGAGGAATCCTGAGATGGTCCCCGCCGATATGAAATGTCAAGAGTTCGTCGAGCTCGTGACTGACTACATGGAGGACAGCCTCCCGGCCGCAACCCGGGCCGACTTCAAAGCGCATATCCTCGAATGTGACGGGTGCGGGGCCCACCTGGATCAGATGCGCCAGACCATGCAGGCGATCGGCAGGCTGAGCGAGCGAGACCTCGAGCCGGAGGCTCTTGCGCGGATGCTGGCGCTGTTCTGCGACTGGCGGACGCAGGCCTGATCATCCACGGGCCGTGGGCCAGCCGGCATTGCCGACCGGGCCTCGTCACTTGATCGCGAACCAGGCCCGGATATGGCAGGTGACCGCCAGGTCGCCGATCGCCACCTCGGTCTGCACGTCTGCCGATTCGGCCGCGGCCATCATTCGCATCGGCGGCCCGTTGACGTCGAGCACCTCCTCGATGCGCAGCACGCCACCGAGCGTGACGCCGGCTGCCGCCGCGAGGACTTCGGCTTTGGCGCGCCCGGCTGCTGTCGCTTGGCGAAGCGCCTCGTGCTCGGCGGCTGACGGATCAGACGACTTCATCTGCGCGCCATGCACCTCGTTCGCACCAGCACCGACGACACGGTCCAGCAGATCTCCCAGCCGATCGAGGTCGCGCACGCTGACGACCATCTGCCGTGCCACGCGATAGCCAATGAGGCGCTGACCCTTCCGATAGTCGTACTCCGGCTGGACCATGGCATCGGGTGCGTTGAGGTCGACTTCCGCGGTCCCTAGCTCCCGAAGGCTCGCCAGGACCGACGACGAGCGAGCGTTCACATCGTCGCGCGTCGCGCCCAGCTCCTTCCCGGTGCCCGTGACCGCGAACGAGACCACGGCCATGTCCGGCGTGACCGACGCCTGGCCGGCGGCCGTCACGCTGATCCAGCGCCGATCAGGGTTCAATCGACTGCCTCGAATACCGCCGCGATCCCCTGCCCCACGCCGATGCACATGGTGACAAGACCGTAGCGAGCGCCGCGGCGCCGCATCTCATGGAGCAGCGTCGACGTGAGCCGGGCACCCGAGGCGCCGAGCGGATGGCCGATGGCGATGGCGCCGCCGTTGACGTTGGTCCTCTCGGGATCCAGGCCGAGCTCGCGCATCACGGGCACCGCCTGGGCGGCGAACGCCTCGTTGAGCTCCACCAAATCGAGAGCGTCCACGTCGATGCCGGCGCGCTCGAGCGCGCGACGCGAGGCCGGGATCGGTCCCAGGCCCATGGTGGCCGGATCGACTCCTGCGACGGCGGAGGCGACCATGCGCGCCATCGGCTTCATCCCGAGCTCATTCGCTCGAGCCTGGCTCATGACCAGCAGCGCAGCCGCGCCGTCGTTGATGCCAGAGCTATTGCCAGCCGTGACGGAGCCTGAAGCATCGCGCCGGAACGCAGGCTTGAGCGTCCCGAGTGACTCGATGGTAGCCTCCGGGCGCGGGTGCTCGTCGGTGTCGACCAGCCGCATGGTGCGCCCGTCCGGCACCTCGATCGGCACGATCTCGTCAGCAAATCGGCCCGCCTCGTTCGCGGCGGCCCAGCGCTGCTGCGACCTCACCGCGAAGGCGTCCTGGTCCTCTCGGCTGACGCCGCAGCGATCGACCACGTTCTCGGCCGTCTCGCCCATCGAGTGCGGATAGTAGGCGTCGGCAAGGCGCGGGTTCGTGAATCGCCAGCCCAGGGTGGTGTCATACATCGTCTGCTCGCCTCTCGGGAAGGCTGCCGACGACTTGGCGGTCACGAACGGCGCGCGGGTCATCGACTCCACGCCGCCGGCGATGATGACGTCGCCGTCTCCATGGGCGATCGCGTGCGCTGCCGACACGACCGCCTGGAGACCGGAGCCGCAGAGCCGATTCACCGTCTGGCCGGCGACCTCGATCGGCAGCCCGGCGAGGAGAGCTGCCATGCGACCGACATTTCGGTTGTCCTCGCCCGCCTGGTTGGCGGCCCCGAGAATCACATCGTCGATGCTGCCGGGTTCGATGCCGGTCCGCTCGACCAGCGCGCGAATGACATGGGCCGCCAGGTCGTCAGGCCGGACATCCTTCAGGGCACCGCCGTAACGTCCGAAGGGAGTACGCACCCCATCGACGATGACGGGAACGCGGGCGGGATCGGGTCGTGAGGGCATGGGATCCGATGCTAGCACCCGACTGCGGCAGGTAGCATCTCCATTCGATGACCGATCCAGCCGCCTCGATCGCCCCGAGCCCCGGCCACCAGCGCAGCTGGTGGCTGCGCGAAGCGCTTGCTTCCGAGGGAGACCCAGCACCGGCACCGGCCCTGGCGAACGAGATCGATGCCGACGTCGCGATCATCGGCGGCGGGTATACGGGCATGTGGACGGCCTACTTTCTCGCCGAGCGGGCGCCGGACATGCGCATCGTGCTCCTTGAACAGGATATCTGTGGCGGCGGACCGAGCGGACGCAACGGCGGGTTCGTCCACGGCTGGTGGGAGAACCTGCCGGACCTCGCTCGCCGGTACGGCGGCCAAGCTGCGCTGGCGATCGCGCGCGAGGCAGACGAAGTCGTGGACAGCATCGGCGATTGGTGTACGCAGCACGGCGTCGATGCCTGGTACAGCAAGGCCGGTTACCTGCGCGTCAACGCGTTCCCTGTCCAAGGTCCCGACTGGGAAGAAGCCGTGTCAATCCTCCGGGACCTCGGCGCGGAAGACCAGCTCGTCTCGGTGTCGGCCGCCGAGGTTCAACAGGTCTGCGCGTCGCCGATCTTTCGCGAGGGATTGTGGATGAGGAGTGCTGCCTCCATCCAGCCGGCGCGACTGGCGCGCGGGATGCGTCGCGTCCTGCTGGAGCGCGGCGTCCGGATCTATGAGAGATCCCGCGTTCGCTCGCTGCGCGTACGCGACGGTCGCGTGAACCTGGCCACGGCCGGTGGCCTCGTCTCCTCAGACCAGGCTGTGCTGGCGATCAACGCATGGGCGAGCGGCTGGCCCGGGTTCCGGAGCCGCGTGCTCGCCTGGGCAAGCTACATGGTCATCACCGAGCCCATTCCCGATCGCCTGGTCGATCTGGGGTGGACCGGCGGCGAGCTGTTGAGCGACTCGCGCTTTACCATCAGCTACTTCCGAACCACCCCCGACGGTCGCATCGCCTTCGGCGGCGGCGTCGGGGCTGCGGGCTATGATGGACGCATCGGAAAGACCTTCACGCACGACCGTCGCGCGATCGCCCGCGTCGTCGCCAACTTCCGCCATCTGTTGCCAATGCTCGCGGATGTTCGACTGGAGGATGCCTGGGGCGGGCCGATCGACATCACCGGCAACCGCTTTCCCGAGATCGGCTCAACACACGGTGGCCGCGTCCATTTTGCACACGGGTTCGCGGGCAATGGCGCCGGCCCGTCACGGCTGGCCGGGCGCATCCTCGCCACGCTCGTGGACGGCGGTGAACCGGCGCTGTCAGCACTTCGATTTGTCGGCCGTCGTCAGCCGATCCTGCCGCCCGAGCCGTTCCGGTTCATCGGCGCACGCATGATTCGCGAGGCCGTGATTCGTGAGGACGATGCGCTCGACGCCGGACGCCGCCCGTCATGGCTGCTGAGGCTAATCGCACGCTTGCCACGGTTGTTCGGGTACAGGCTCGGCCATTAGGCCCGGTACGGCCAAACCCCCGATGCCAACCTGGTTGGCCCTACGACCGAAAACCCGGCTGATCGGTCAATTCCTCGGTCACCACGCCCTCTGAGTTGGCACCATGACCGATGACGAGCCCGCAATCGGTCACAACGCCAATCTGGTTGGCGCGCTCCCTCTCAGGGATGGTGACGTGACTGTGGATGTGTCGCGGCCACGGCGTCCAGCAACTGCTTCGAAGCCGATACAACGGCCTCGACCGCCTCTTCGAATGCCCGCTCATTGGCGCTGGACGGCTTGCGATAACCGCTCACCTTGCGCACGTACTGGAGCGCCGCAGCGCCGATCTCATCGTCGCTGGCCGGCACGGCCCCGGTCCGCAGGGTCTTGATGCTTCTGCACATGCGATGAGGATACGCGTTGGCGCGGTCCGCGGCCGAGGAGCTCCTCGAGGGATGAGATGACGCGGTCCGCGGCCGAGACATCGGTCTCCGCGAACTGGGGCACGGCGATGCAGGTCAGCCCGGCCGCCTTGGCCGCCGCGACGCCCGAGGCAGAGTCCTCGAGGGCAAGGGAATGCGAAGGAGTCACGCCGAGCCGCTTGCAGACGAGCAGGTAGATATCTGGCGCAGGCTTCGGATGCTCGACATCGTCCGAGGTGACGATCGCGTCGAACGCATCGGTCAGACCGGCGGTGGCGAGCGCAGTGTCGACGAGAAAGCGCGGCGAATTCGAGGCGAGCCCCAGTTGCACCTCACCCAGCTCGCGTACTCCGTTCATCAGCTCCACGGCGCCCGGCAGCGCCTGCACACGCTCCCGAACGCGAGCGTGCATGAGTTCGACCATCTCATCGACCAGCGCGGCACCACGCTCGTGCGGCTCGCGGAGCCGTGCGGCAAAATATCGCGCGGTGATGTCGGAGCTTGTGCCAATGACCTGCATCTGATCCTCGCGCGTGAATTCGACCCCGCGGCGCGCAAACAGCTCGACCTCGGCTTCATGCCAGAGGGTTTCGGTGTCGAGCAGCAGGCCGTCCATGTCGAAGACCACCGCCGTGTAACGGCCGGAGAGCGGCACTCGCTAGCTGCGCGGCGCGAAGAAGGATTCGCCTCCGTCCGCCAGCGAACGGAGCAGCGGCGTGACCCTATAGCGTCCGTCGGGGACGGACGCGTGGAGGGCATCGAGCAATCGGATGATGGAACCCAGGCCGATGCGCTCGCCCCAGGCAAGTGGACCATCCGGCCAATTGGTGGCCAGGCGCATTGCCGTGTCGATCGCCCCAGGTGACGCAGCCCCGTCCGCAACCGCCGAGGCGGCCTCGTTCACGATCGCGGCCAGGATTCGTGCTTCGATCTGCGCCGCGGAGAGCGGCGTCATGCGCGGGGCATCGACGGCGTGGGCAGTGATGCCCAACCAGGGTAGCCCACGGGTCCCAGCGGCCGCATAGTCGTAATATCCCGCGCCGGTCTTACGGCCGAGCCGGCCGGCATCCGCCACGCGACGCTGAACGAGAGATGGGCGATACCGCGGATCGCCGAAGAATCCCTCGAAGATGGCGGTGCCGGCGGCGAGGTTGACATCGGTGCCGACCACGTCGGCGAGCTCGAATGGGCCCAGTCGAAAGCCGATCTCGCGCATCGTGCCGTCGATGGTGGCAACGTCGGCCAGCCCTTCCTCCAGGATCCGACAGGCCTCCAGGTAATAGGCGCGCTGCACCCGGTTGACGATGAATCCGGGCGTATCGGCCGCGACGACGGGCGTCTTGCCGAGCATCCGAGCGAGGAAGGCGACGCTGTCGACGACCGCCTGATCCGTCATGGGTCCGGGAATGACCTCCACCAACGCCATGAGCGGCACGGGATTAAAGAAGTGCATACCGATCACTCGGTCCGGATGCGCCGTCGCCGATGCGATCTGCGCCACGGCCAACGAGCTCGTGTTGGTGGCCAGGATTGTGTCCGGCTCCGCCGCGCCATCGAGCCGTCGGAACGCGTCACGTTTGAGCGCAAGATCCTCCGGAATCGCCTCGATGACCAGCTCGGCGGCGGCAAGCTGTTCAAGCGTCCCGACCGTGCTCAATCTGTCGGCCGCCGCGGCCCGCTCCGCCTCCGTCAGCTGGTCCTTCTCCACCTTGCGAGCGAGAAACCCGCCGATTCGGTCTCGCGCGCGGTCGGTGGCTCCGGCGATCGGATCATGGAGGAGCACTCCGAGCCCCGCCTCGACGGCAACCTGCGCGATGCCGGCGCCCATGGTCCCCGCGCCGAGCACCCCGATGGTGGTGACCTCATTCATCGGCCGTCGAACTCCGGATCTCGCTTCTCCGCGAAGGCGGCCACCCCCTCAGCGTGGTCACCGCGACGACCGGCGATCTCCTGCAGCGCCGCCTCGGCGTCGAGACTTTCCGGCAGCGTGGCGTTCTCCGCTTCATTGACAAGCCGCTTGGTCAGGCCGATGGCGCCGGTCGGTCCAGCAGCCAGCCGCGCGGCGAGCGTCCGCGTCACGTCCGCAAGCTGCTCGGCGGGCACAACGGCGGCGACGAGACCGCAGGTGTGGGCCTCATCGGCCGTGAGCTCTCGTTCACCGAGCAGGATCTCGAATGCGCGATGCCTCCCCAGGGCTCGCACCAGCGTCCGTGTCAGGCCGGAGTCGGGCACGAGGCCGATGCGGTTGAAGGCCGGCACGAACCGCGCCTGCGCCGATGCAACCACGAGGTCGGCGGCCAGCGCCAGGCTGACGCCTGCCCCCGCGGCAACGCCGTTCACCGCGGCGACCACCGGCTTTGGGATCCCGCGGATCGCCTGAATGAGCGGGTTGTACTCAGTGCTGAGGACGCGCCGAAACTCGCGTTCTCCGGTTCCCCCGCGCAGGTCAGCCCCCGCGCAGAAGCCACGACCGGCGCCGGTGATGACGATGGCGCGGATCTCCGCGTCTCGCCCCCCAGCCTTGACGGCGGCAAGCAGCTCACCGCGCATCGTGGCGTTCAGGGCATTCAGCGCTTCAGGCCGATTGAGGGTGAGGGTGAGGACGTTCTTGTCCCGCGCATGCAGGAGCGTCTCGTACGTCTTATCAGGCTTCGGCTGGTTTTGTACCGGCGAGAGTTGCCGCAAAACACGCCCGGTGCCTCGGGGCACCGGGCGCGTCGGTCTGGGCGGTAGGAAAGTCAGACGGCGCGGTTGCCGCTTCGCTTGGTGATCATATTCCACACGAACACGACGATGATCGCGCCGACGATGGCGGCGATGATGGTGCCGATGTTGATACCCGTCAGCCAATCGTCGTTGCCGGACAGAAGGCCGAACAGAAATCCGCCGACCATGGCGCCGACGATGCCGGCGATCAGGCCGCCGAGGACTCCATAGCCCTCGTCACCAGGAACGACCTTGCTTGCGATGAAGCCGGCAATGGCGCCGACGACGAGCCACGCGATGATGCTCATTTGTAAACTCTCCCTCGTACTGCAACTCGGGAACGGTCTGCCGCACCCGGGACAGCATCCTAGCAACTTCCATACCGGCCTAGCGAATAACCGCCCTCTCACTCAGCGGGCGAGCGTATGGAAGCTTCCAGCATCGGACATGCCCGCTGCCGCGTACAACGCGTGCGCGACCAGCCGCTGATCGCCCGACTCGAGCACCGCCGCATACGCGTCGCGACGGATCGATTCCTTGAACGCGGCGTCCAGGAGCGCCGCACCGATATCGCGGCCGCGCGCCGACTCGGTCACCACCAGGTCCGGAATCCAGGCCTGCGGCGCCGTCGTGAAGAAAGGGTGACGGAATTCGAGGCTGATGAAGCCGACAGGGCGACCATCGAGCAGCGCGAGCTGCGATCCGCCATCGGCACTGATGACGTGCTGCGAGTACGTTCGGCGCAGCGCCGGCAGACGCTCCTCGCTCGGGGTCGGCCGCCCGAGCTCTGCCAGCAGGCGCGTGACGGCATCGAAATCAGCGTCGTCGTTGACGATCGGTCGGATCTGAACGCCTTGCCCCAGCGTGATGTCGCGCGTTCGGACCGGGGCGATCTCGAACAGCTTTCCCCTGTTGACGAATCCGGTCGCCTCGTACAGCGCGCGTGCGACCGTCCGGTCGGTGCCGACCTCGAGCATCACCTGGTGACCTCCGCGCAGGCGCCATTCCGCGAGCGCAGCGCCGAGCAGCATGCGCCCGATGTCCCGTCCGCGATATCGCTCTCGGACGAACAGGTCGCTGACCCAGCCCTCGAACGTCGCATGGTTCAGGCGACGCCTGAATCGAAAGCCGATGAACCCGGCCGGCTCATCGTCAGCGATCGCCAGGAACGGGGTCGCGTCCGCGTCGTTGACAAGAGACTCGTACCGCGCTCGATACGGCTGCGGGTCGGTGTCGCCCAGGCCGTAGAGCTCACGGGCAAGCGCCAGCGCGTCGCCGAAGTCGTCACGGCCGAGCGGCCGCAGCTCCACGCCGGCGGGACGCGGAACCGCCAGGCCGCCGACGGCGTGATCGGGGTTGCCGAGGCTCATCGGCCCGTGAAGTCGGGCGTGCGCTTCTCGAGAAACGCGGCCATCCCCTCCTTCTGGTCGTCGGACGCGAAGAGCAGGTAGAAGAGGCGTCGCTCATGTGCGAGCGCGTCCGTCAGGCTCATCTCGTGGGCGGCGTTGACGGCCTCCTTGGCCAGGCGCAGTGCAATCGGCGACTTTTCCGCGATCTTCGCCGCCAGCGCCAGCGCATCCTCAACACACAGTTCGTCCTGGGTGACCATCGCGACAAGGCCGGCAGACTCCGCTTCCCGGGCGGTGATCGACTCACCGGTCAGGATCATCGCCATCGCCTTCGACTTGCCGATGGCTCGCGTCAGCCGCTGCGTACCGCCAGCGCCCGGGATGACGCCGATGGTGATCTCCGGCTGACCGAACTTCGCGCCCTCGCCCGCCACGATGAGGTCGAGCGTCATCGCCAGCTCGCACCCGCCACCGAGCGCCCAGCCATTGACGGCGGCGATGACCGGCTTGGTGATCCTGCGGATGCGATCCCATTGACCGATGCGGTTGGTGAGTAGCATCTCCACGGGTGTGGCATTGGCCATCTCGCCGATGTCGGCCCCCGCGGCGAACGCCCGCTCGTTGCCGGTCACCACGATGGCGCGGACGGTGTCGTCGCGATCCAGCGCTTCCAGCTCGCTGCAGAGCGCGTCCATCACCGCGCCGTTCAGCGCATTGAGCTGCTTCGGGCGGTTGAGCCTTACGAGCGCCGTGCGATCTTCTGGTTGCCGCTCGACCAGGATCAGCTGCTCCTCATTCATCGGCATTCCTCTCAGATTCTCCTGGGGAGATCGTTGGCGGCGATCGGAAGGCTGATCAGAGCCCTCAAACGGCCACGGGAACGCGGGAGACGTAGATTTCGGCGGATTCTCGGCGCTGGACGGGCGCGAAATCCTGGATAGCCATCTGCCCGTGCAACTTTGATAGGAAGTGCCGCCATCAGGCGCCTTCCGACCACGGATCCGGGAGGTCCACGCCGCAAGCGCCGCAGAACCGATGCCCGGCCGGCAAACCAACCGCGCCACAGGCAGGGCACGTGCGCCCCTCGCCGGCCTCCAGGCGGCGGAGCTCGGCGAAGCGCGGCTTGCGCTTGTCGTGGAATGCCGCCACGGCTTCCTTCGTCTCGTCCGCCGTGGAGTGAACGGCGAGCCAGTCGCGGGCGTGCTCGACGGTCTGAGACCAGACCAGGTCGCGCCACCAGTTGAGCTGCGTCTTCGTGTAGCGCATCGCCTCGGGAAGCTTGCGCGCCAGGTTCTCCGCAAGGGCCGCCACCGTCGCGTCCAGCTCCGAGCGCGCCACGACGCGCGACACCAACCCCCAGTCGAGGGCCTGCGCGGGCGCGATCGGTTCGCAGAGCATGACGATCTCGCGCGCCCGCCGATCGCCGACGATCAGCGGCAACCACTGGGTGGCTCCACCGGCCGGCACCGACCCGTGCTCCGGGCCAACGTGACGGATGTAGGCGTCGTCCACCAGGACGGACAGGTCACAGGCCATCTGGAGCTCGTTGCCGCCGCCGACGCAGATGCCGTTGATGCGCGCGATCGTGGGCTTGCCGATGTGACGCAGCCGGTCGTGCATCTCGATGAATGCGCCCATCCAGCGCCAGTACTGGCCGGAGGTGGCGCCCATGGATGCCTGCTCATCGAGGTCGGCGCCGGTGCAGAAGGAGCGATCTCCGGCACCGGTCAGCACCACCACCGCGACCGACTCATCCCAGGAGGCCTGCTCGAAGGCTCGTCCCAGCTCGCGCAGCGTCGGAAAGTCAAGCGCGTTCAGGACCTCGGGCCGATCGATGGTGACGGTCGCCACACCCCGCGAGACGTCGCGTTCGTAGCGGATCCGTTCGAAGCCAAGGCTGCTCGGATCGGCCGCGATGGGTGAGCCGGTCTCAGGCATCGGCCTCATCGGGAGCGATGAACATGGTCACACCGGCACCGGCGAAATTCCGCAGGTCCTTCGCGCTGGCGGCGCCCGCCTCCGACATGATCGCGTCGTCGAGATCGGCGGCCGAGTCGAAGACCATCTCGGCCATGAAGTAATAGGCGGAATCGCGTCCGCCCACACCGGCCAGCTTCGAGAGCCTCACGTCCCGCAGATTGGGATAGCGCGACACGATCGGCGAGTGGACGTCGCGGTAGTGCGCCTCGAACGAATCGGTGTCTTCGGGGGCGTTGTAGAGGACGATCAGTCGCGGCATCGGCTACTGCTTGAAGTAGTCGGCGTTGATCTGGATGTACTTGGTCTGGTCGTCTGGGACCGCATCCTCGGCGAAGATGGCGGTGACCGGGCATTCCGGCTCGCAGGCGCCGCAGTCGATGCACTCGTCAGGGTCGATGAAGAACATCGCGTCGTCGTCAGTGGCGTGGATGCAATCGACCGGGCAGACGTCGACGCAGCTCGCGTCCTTGACGCCGATGCACGGCTCGGTGATGACGTAGGTCATTGGCCTCCCTCGATCACTGCGCTCTCGCGCGGGGCCCATATCGGGTGCTCGGTCGAGTCTACACCGATGCGTCCGTGCAGCTTCGGTCGTCCGGAACGCGAGGCGTCAGGGACGGCCCCGGGCGGCGAGCGCCAACGAGGTTGGCCTTGTGACCGATGGGTGATGGTTCCTCGGTCAGCTGGCCGGCCACAGCGCCAGCCAACCTGATTGGCGGCGGAGCGGCCGCCGCAGCCACCGCAGGTCATGGCCGGCCAGCCACCGCGGATCCGACAACCCGGGCATTCTTCGCGAACGAATGCTCAGTTCGGGCGGCGACCGGACCTCCAGACCCCGAGCGACGCCACGCCCACCAGCAGAAGCAGGACCATCGACGCCCACGTCACGGATGGCCCGGCACCGGCGGCCGTGTCAGGGAGCATCCCAGAGGCAGGCGTTGCCGATGGTGACGGTGATGGCGAAGGGGACGGCGACGGGGTCATGGAAGGGGCCGGCGTGGGCGCCGGCGTGCCGTCTCCCAGCACCTCCAGTGCGACGCTGCCAGCACACTCGGTGTCCGGCACGACCGCATTCGCGGTGAAGCTCCCTTCGTCACCATCCTCGAAGACGATGACCGCCACGATGAAGCCAAATTCGTCGGCCATGAACGTCTCCTCCAGCTCGATCGCACCATTGCGCGTGAGGGTCAGGACAACGCTCGCATCAGGCTGGAAGACGCCAAGAAACACCACCTCCTCGCCGACGGTCACCGTCAGTTCCTCGACCGGCGTGGGATCGTCTTCGGTGCTCGCCACGAGCAGGCAATCACCCGCAGGCGGCTCGCCGGTGAGCTGTCCCCGGACGGCGCCGTCCGGGTAGTCCGCATTGTGAACGTTCACGTAGAACCCGCCCGGTTCCGCAACGATCTCGTCGATCAGGGCCTGGCTCGCGGCCACGCAGCCATCTGCCACGCCATCGGCGTCGGGCGTGGGAAGCGTCACCACCACCTCACCGGCGACGCCCTCGGCGCCACGGTAAATATGAGCGGCAGTAGCAGGGGCTATTCCATCCACGAAGATTGAGGCGCAGATCTCGTCGACGTCACTGTCGAAGGTCAGGAAGGCATCTCCGCTCCCATCGGGATCACCCGGACCAGGAACTTCGGCATCCCCTGAGAGAAACGCGAACGCAACCGGCGGCGGCGCAGCCAGCTGACCGCGCAGGGCGCCATCGGGAAACTCGGCGTTCTCGACGTTGACATAGAAGTCGAACGGACTGTCCACGATCGACTGGGCGAGGGCGCCATCGACGGTCACACAGTCGTCCGCGAACCCATCGACGTCCGGGGTCGGAAGCGTGACGACCACGGCACCGGCCACGCCGGCGGCTCCCGCGTGAATGTGCGCGGCGCTGGCCGCCGCGATCTCTTCCACGAAGAGCAAGACACAGATGGTGCCGGCGTCGGGGTCGATCCGCAGGTCGGCGAGGCCGGTGCCATCCAGATCGCCCGGATCGGGAACCTCGCTTG
The DNA here is from genome assembly GCA_037721115.1 of Candidatus Limnocylindria bacterium. Classification (GTDB taxonomy): domain Bacteria; phylum Chloroflexota; class Limnocylindria; order QHBO01; family QHBO01; genus JACDBZ01. Next base: position 12,004 of record JBBJNX010000001.1, on the reverse strand, counting down.
CTCCCGACAGCTCGGCGAAGAGCTGGCTCTCCGCGGCAGCCACGGGGCCGACGAAACCCATCATGGCGACGAGCGCGATGGCCAGCGCAACGAGCACACCGGCGGCCCGGGCCGGCACAGGGTGGCGAGCGACGATCACCGTGATCCCTCCAGCGGAACGTGGATGTCCCATCCCCCGGCGAGTGCCGGCCACACGACTCTACTGGATGCGGTGCCCTGTGCGCCAGATGCTCGCACCCGGATTCCACGCACTCGCACCTTGCCGCCAGCTACCATTGAGCTGCATGACCTTCACTCACCTCGACCATCGACCGCTGATCGTCGCGTCTGTCACTCCGTTGTCCGACGACGGGCGTAGCCTCGACGAGGACGCGATTCCCGCGTACGTCGCCTTCCTCGAGTCACACGGTGCGGACGGAGTCTTCGCCTGTGGCACGACCGGCGAGGGCGTCCTCCTCTCGATGGACGAGCGGAGTCGCGCCGCAGCTGCCTTCCGGACCGCGGTCTCGGGGACCCTCGTCGTGCATGCTGGTGCCCAGACCACCGCCGACGCGGTCGCGCTGGCCGCACATGCGTCCGACATCGGAGCCGATGCGGTGGCAGTCATCCCGCCGCCGTATTTCGCCCTGGACGCGGATGCCCTGACCGCCCACTTCGTGGCGGCGGCCCGCGCCTGCGCTCCCCTCCCCTTCTATTGCTATGCATTCACCGCTCGGTCCGGCTATCCGCTGCCGGTCGAGGTGATACGCCGCATCGGCGAATCGATCGACAATCTCGCCGGGCTGAAGGTCAGCGAGGCGCCGTTCGAGCGCGTCACACCGTACCTCGAGCTGGGTCTGCCCGTGTTCATCGGGAGCGAGCCGCTCATCGCCGAGGGGATCGCGGCCGGCGCCATCGGCGCCGTGTCCGGCATGGCCGCCGCCTTTCCCGATGTCGTGCGCGCCGCCGTGGATGCCAGGGACGAGGCCGCCACCGCGCGACTTCGAACGCTGCGGACCGCCATGGAGGAGAGCGGCCAATTCATCGCGGCCGCCAAACACCTCCTCGGGCTGCGGGGTATCCCCGTTCAACCGGCCATGCGTGCGCCGTTGCGCAGGCTCTCACGCGCGGAGGCATCGGTCCTGGAAAATGCCGTCAAGCACTTCCTCGCGCCCGCCTGACGGCACTACGCCACTCGACGTCCGAAGGACGAGACCGGTTGTTGTCCCTCAGGTTCCTGCCAGGCGCTGGAGTCGGTTCGTGGCAATCCCGAGAAGGGCGCCGTAGACCACATGGGCGATGAGCATGGTGCCCACCCGTCCTGGTTGATCTCGCGACGCGGGCGGCATGATGCCAAGCGCTGGAATCCAGCCCTGGTAGCTCACAAGCCACACACCTGATCCGCAGAGGATGCCCAGTGCCGTGGAAAGCGGTGTCGACCGGACTCCGACCGATACCGCACCGTAGAGCGCGCCCACGGCCGCCCCGAAGCCGAAGTGCACGATGGTGGCGACCGTCTGCTTCTCGCCTGGATGCGCCGGCCGGTGGCGGACCATCTCGACCGATTCCTCGGCGATTCGAACCGGCGGCAGTTCGGCACGCATCCCCATCCGCCGGGAAGCCAGCATGATGACGCTCATGCCCAGTGTTGCGCCGATGCCTGCTGCCGCCCCCAGGCCTGCTGCCCTGATGACGCGGCTTGCGGAGAGTTGCATGGGTCGCACTAGAGCATCGCGCGTGCCGCGGGCACGCTGACCGCTCATGGCGCCGAGCCAAGCTCCGCAAGCGCCTCAGCAGCGCGTGGCGCGTAGAGTGGCGAAAACTGATCGTTCAGCTCCAATGCCACGCTGAGATGCTTCCGCGCCTCCTCGTGGCGGCCGAGCTCTCGCGCGATCATCCCGGCGTGATAGCGGATGCGCGGATCCAGGGTGCCCAGGCGGAGGGCCTCCTCAGCCAAGGGCCATGCGGCCTCAGGGTCGCCGGACCGATACAGCGCCCAGGCCAGTGTGTCCGCAGCGCGTATGTTCGGCTGGGCGTCGTAGGCGGCCCGCGAGAGCTCGACGGCCTGCTGGGGATCGCCATGGTCCGAGAAGAATGCGGCCAGATCGAGATCCGTCCGGACCCCGTTGGCTGCGTAGAGTTGCTGCATGGCCTGCACGAGCGCGTATTCATCGTCGGCCTCCGCCTGGCGCCCGGCCGCCTCGAGTGTCTCCGCCAACCCAATCACAAGCTCCGGGAACGGCAGGCGCGCGGTCGCTTGCCGATACAGGTCGATCGCCTCGTCGAAGCGATCCTGAGCGGCCCGAACCCGACCGAGTCCGGCAAGGGCGTAGACATAGTCGGGAAGTTGAACGAGCGACCGCTGATACATCCGCTCCGCTTCGTCGAGGTCGCCATTCGCGAAGTGGAGGTTCCCCAGCTGTACCCGCGCGAACTCAGTGTTCTCCGCGTTCGGGCCCCCCGCGGAGAGCGCACGCTCCATTGCGTCGATCGCACCGGGTAGATCGCCATGCAGCTCACGAAGAAATGAGACGCGGCTGAAGGAGGACAGGTCCGGCCGCAGATCGATCATCGATTGGACGGTCACCACAGCCTCGTCATAGCGCCCAAGCTCGACCTGCGCGTCGCCGATGATGCCGTAGATGCTCGGGATCGCTGCGCTGATGGCCAGGGCTCGCTCGCCGAGCTCGAGCGCGGCTGCGAACTCATGGCGCGATAGTGCCAGGCTCCCCTGGCCGATGAGGGCGTTGAGGTTGTTCGGGTCTAGCTCCATGGACTTGTCGAGGGCCGACTCCGCCCGGGCGTAATAGCTCGGATCGCCGGTCTCGCGCGCCAGCTGGAGGTAACCGACACCGAGCTGCGCCTGCGCCATGGGGTCATCGGACTGCTGCTCGACGCGGTCCTCGAGGTCGCCGACCGACCGACCGGCCTGGCTCAATGGACGCAAGCTCGCGGCCGCTCGCAGTCGTTCCGCGGCCGGGGCCGTACCGGTCGCCACCTCAACGATGCGCGGCCCCGCCACGGCTCCGACGATCGCCACGGCGGCGATGGCCAGGATGAGCCAGATGCGACTGAACGGCATGATTCCTCAGTTTGCTCAAAGCCCAGGGGTTGGCTGGCGCCGGCCCCTGGGCCTGGAAAATACCCTTGCCGTCAGCGTCTAGAGCGGCACGGGTGTCGTGGAGCCGACGCGGTGATGACCATGCTCATATCCCGAGTTCGGTAGAGCCAGGAACGGGAAATCAGCCATGAACTCGACGTCATTCATGTTGACGCCGTCACCGAGGTCGTTGTTCGGCTCGTTGTTCGGGGTCAGGTCCCCGAACAGGCTGTTCACGAACGGCCCGTAGCCGTCGGCGATCGCCCGAAGCTCGATGTCAGTGACGTCGTCGGTGAGACGCCGGCCATTCGGGAAGCCGGCGAGATCTCCACCCAGGACACCAAGTGTCGAGCAGTTCTCCTCGCATGGCGGGATTCCCATGTTCAGCCGCAAGAGATCGGCAGGGGTCTCGCCGGTGAAGGTGAAGTCGGATCCGTCAGGCAGCTTGAGGCCGGTCAGAAGGATCGCAACGAGGTCCGCACGATCGGTCGTCCGGGCATCCGGCAGCGACGGGTACAGAAGGTTGACGAGCGCCGCCAGCTCAGGAGTCTCGTAGTGCTCCAGGAACTGGGCGTCGTCGACAGGATCAGAGGCGTTCCACATGTCCTTCATGCCAACCGGGATCACGACCTCGTTGATCAGCGGCATGCCGAGCCGGGAAACCTGCTGCCAGTCGCCCTCGGTGCTGACAGTCCCATCCGTGTTGAGCACGGTGGTGGTCTGCCGGCTGGCGGTGGCGTAGATCCCGATGATGTCGTTCTTGTCCCGACCCGCCCCGAGACGCGAGCGCGGAACCTGGAGCGAGATGGTGTGCACGTTGAAGCCACCCACGCTGTCGATTCCGGGTGCCTGGTCAAGCGGGATGATATGCGCCGGGTTGAAGGGGCGAAGGCCGCCGAGATCAAAGATCGATCCGATATCGACGAAGAACGGATCGTCACGCGGACCGGCGAAGACTTCGGTTCCGCCCCGCAGGCGCTGCTGCGCCGCATCGGCCAGGGCAGCGTAATTCGGAGTGGAGCGCGGACCCACGTGCGCGGGAGGCACGGGCAGCGGACGGTTGTCGGTGTTCAAGATCCGCGGGGCCTTCCCTTCCTCGACCAGCGTCACGATGTACGACTGCCGGAAGTTGAAGTCAGGATCGTCCAACGAGGTGATCGGGCCCGTGTTGTAGAGGAACGTGGCCGGGTTGAGGATCGTGGTGGTGAAGCGGAACTGATACGTCAGATCCTCGATGGCATCGCCATCGTTGTCGACCTTGATCTCATACAGCACATTGTCGTCGAAGTTGTGGAAGTACGGACCGCCGGTCGGCTCCTCCACGGGAATGAAGTTCGCGACGATCGTCACTGTGCTCATCTCGTCAGGGGTGACGTACGCATACAGATCCGTGTTGTCGGCGGTCGGATCCTTGGCGATGAGCGGCGCCTCGCGGTGGCTGGAGCCACGGAGGGAGGCGGGTACGAGCGCGGTAATCAGGAGGGCCGCGATTGCCAGCACGATCAGGTAGTGCTGGCGACGAAGCCCGGTAGCAGAAGTCGCCATGAGTTGATTCCCCTTGATTGGCATGGGCTGGGAACCTGATGAGGCGATTGGTCGCGGACACACTCCTTTCGAGCCGACTCGAGTCGACCAGCCTGCACAGGGGCGATGCGCAGGCTGGTGCTGGGCAGTATGTACGCTTTACGGGCACGTGTCCCCCGCGCATCATTCCACCCCAGACTGCACCGGAGTGCATGGGAATTGCCACCTGCAGAAGACGGTGACGGCGAGCACCGCTCATCGCCTGCGGTCGGCGAGGCTCGGGTGGCAGAGGCCGTCGGCATGGGTCCTGTCGCCGCTACGCGGTCGCCACCTCCGCAGCGGCCTGAGCAGCGCGCAACGACGCGTACCCTGGCTTGATCTGTTCGTTGATGATCTGGAGACGGCCATCGAACGGCAGGAACGCCGACTTCATGGCGTTCAGGGTCAGCCATTCCATGTCATCGACCCCGATCCCGAACGTGTGCGCCAGCGTCGCGAACTCGCTGCTGAGCGAGATCCCGCTCATGAGCCGATTATCGGTATTGACCGTCACACGGAAACGCAGCCTGCGCAGCAGGTCGATCGGATGCTCCGCGATCGAAGGCGCAGCCCCGGTGTGTACGTTCGAGGTCGGGCACATCTCGAGTGGCACACGAGTGTCGCGAACGTAGGAGGCGAGCCGGCCCAGGGCCACGCGGCCGTCCGGTCGCACCGTGATGTCGTCCACGATCCGAACCCCGTGGCCGAGGCGCTCGGCGCCGCACCACTGCAGCGCCTCCCAGATCGACGGCAGCCCGAACGCCTCGCCGGCGTGGATCGTGAAATGGAAGTTCTCGTGCGCGATCAGGTTGAATGCGTCGAGATGCCGCGTCGGTGGATAGCCGGCCTCCGGTCCGGCGATGTCGAAGCCGACGACACCAGCATCACGATGACGAACCGCCAGCTCGGCGATCTCCACCGACCTCGCCGCCTGGCGCATCGCGCTGAGGATGAGACCCACCGTGATCGGCCGCCCCTCCGACCCCGTGCGGAAGCCGTCGAGCATGGCCGTCACGGCTTCGTCGAGCGAGAGCCCACCATCGGTCAGCAGCTCGGGAGCCATGCGGACCTCGGCGTACACGATGCCGTCGGCACTAAGGTCCTGGGCGCACTCGGCAGCCACCCGCTCGATCGCATCGCGCGTCTGCAGGACCGCAACGGTGTGCCGAAATCCGTCGAGGTAGAGCTCGAGGGACTTCCGGTCTGCACCCAGCGTGAACCATCGGCTCAGCTCGTCCGAATCTGTCGTCGGCAGCTCTCGGTAGCCGATGTCGGACGCGAGCTCGACCACGGTCCCCGGTCGGAGACCGCCGTCGAGATGGTCGTGCAACAACACCTTCGGGGCGCGCCTTGCGACCTCGAGAGTCAGCTCGGGCGCCATCGGATCAAGCTACGGAGGGGCCAAGAGAGGAGGCCGTATCGGCGCCGGAGACATTCGAACGTTGCTCCTTGAGCTCGACGAAGATCACGTGCGATTCCGAATCCCCGACATTCTCTCCGGCTTGCTGCTGCGCGCTGAGCCACCTCGTCACTCCCGCCTGAAGCTCCACCTCCGTCTCATGCCCTTCCGTGAAGAGACGACGTCGGAAGGCGCTGAGCGTGTACATGACGCTGTCCGGATGTTGATGCGGCGTGGTGCGATCGCCGGGGCGATCCCGATATTCAAGCACCCGCACCCGGTCGTTCTCCATGACGACGCGATAGAACTGGGGATTCGTCATGACCGGATCATTCTTCATTGGCCGATCTTAGCGGGCGTCGCCCCTGGCGTAGCGCCATCGGGCTGGCCCTGTGCCCGGCAGCAGGACGCAGTCGCGCGACTTCGGCAAGCGACGTGCAAGGGAGAGACACATGAAGCAACTCCTTGCCGCGGCGGTGCTCGCGGCCGTCGTCTTATTGGCCGGCTGTACCTCGCCCGAGAACGAGGGTGGAACACCGCTGCCGTCATCCCGCAGCGAACCCGCTCTCTACGAGGACGGCATCGGCCCGAGCGATGACCAGGAAGAGCTTGACGAAGAGGGTGACGAGAGCGCCCCCTGAGACTGCCCTAGTCCCGCAGCGGCTGACCGGCTGACACGCCGTGCCCGGCACTGGTCGTCCGCTCGTGGGTGTCGGTCGTGGCAGCCGTGTTCATCTGGAAGCGAGATGGCGGAGCTGCCTGAGCGAAGCGCAGGATGCTCTCCGCGGTCAGGTCAAAGCCGAAGCGAATGGCGGCCACATTGTCGTCCTCGAAGCGGCGCGGCAGCGATTCACGGATGGCCGCCTCGTCGAACTCGATCTCCGCGAGGCGCAGCAGCCGCCCCAGCGCGATCATGTTACCGAACAGCTCCTTGCCGAAGTGTTGGCTGCCGAGCGAGGCGAACGGGATCTGCTCGGCGCCGGGCACGTCCAGCCCCAGGTCGGCGACCACCTTTCGACCGCTGATGCGCAGGTGGCCCTTGTCGGCCAGCTTGAGCATGATGTCCGCCTCCTCGACCACCGGATTGCCGATCGGCTCGTCGTCGAAGATGAGAAAGGCGTCGCTCATGCTGCCTCGGACGGAGGAGTCGTAGTCGAACAGGACAGTGACTTGCTTGCCCATCCGGGCCAGGAGCGCGCCCATGACGCCGGCGATGACTCGCACACCCTGGCCGCCGACCCCATCGAGCGCGATCTTCGTACTCATGGCGAGTCGATCCCAGCCTCGCGCATGGCATCCTCGAGGCTGATCTCGCGCTTCGCCACCCGCAACTTCAGCTCGGACGGCAGTCGCTGCATGAGTGCAAGCTTGCGCTGCGCCTCGGCTCGCTTCGCCTCCTTTGGATCGCTCGAGACCGTTGCGGGTCGCGCGTCCTCGTCCGTGCGTGGCGCGGCCGGCTGCGTGTCCTCACCGACCTGGCCGCCGATGAGGTCGCGGCCCTCCGCCGCGGATTCCGCCTTCTGAGCATCGAGCTCTGGCTTTCTCTCGCTCTCCGGATCGGCTCCGGTTGCCGACGGCTCGACATCGCCCGGCGCGACCGGCGCATCGGAGGGTGCGCTGGCTCCGGTGTGCAGCCACTCGGGAATTTCGAGCCCGACCTCGGCGAGTGCCTGCGGCAACGTGATCTCTCGCTTGGCTACCCGCATCTTGACGTCGCCGGATAGCTGGCCCATGAGCGCCGCCCGCGCCTGCGATTCGGCTCGCCGCCGCGACTTCTCGTCATCGGTGCGCTCGACGACGCGGGTGGCGGCCTCGGGTGCGGTCGCGCCACCGTCACCGGGCGAATCGCTTGCCGACGCCATCGGTCCCGCCGGCTGCTCCGGCAGCGCCACCGGGCGCTGCGCATCGGTCTCTGCATGGCCATTCGTGGTCGGATGATCGGCCGGATAGACCACCCCGATCTCGAATGCGTTGAGCTTCTCCGCATCCTTCGGCGCTCGCTTGTAGGTCTTGCGGTAGAAGGTGAGCATCTCGTTGGCGGAGCTGAAGCCGATGCGTCGCCCGTTGTTCTCGATGCACTGGCTGGTGATGTCCACGAAGCTGAAGCCCGGCCACTCGATCGCCTCGCGGATAACATTGCGCAGGTGGAGCGGGTGGTAGACCGTCGACTTCGCGTACAGGGCCTGGGTCGAGGAGCGAACAAGTCCCTGGAGATTGATCGGCGTATTGGGGTTGCCACTCGGGCTGGACAGCGTCTTGGTGCCGGTCGGCGTGGTCGGCCCGGTCTGTCCGCCGGTCAGACCATAAATCTCGTTGTTGTTGCAGAGCACCGTGACCGGGGCGTTGCGACGAATGGCGTGGATCAGGTGATTGCCGCCGATGCTGGCGGTGTCACCATCACCGGCCACCACGATCACGTTCATCTCCGGCCTGACCGTCTTGATGGCCTCCGCCACGGGCAGGGTGCGCCCGTGGAGGGTGTAGACCGCCTCGTGCTTGAGGTAGCCACCCATGCGCCCGGTGCAGCCGATGCCGGTGACGATCACCGTGTTGCGCTCGTCGAGCTTCATCTCGTCGAGGGTCATGGCCAGCATCATCATGATCGTGCCGATCCCGCAGCCCGGGCACCAGATCGTCGGGAACAGGTCGAGCTTGAGACGATCCTTGTAGGTCATCTCCGCCATCGGCGCTTCAGGCATGGTGGCAGCCGCCAGCGTTCCGAGTAAATCTGTATATGCTCCCAAGCCATTTCATCAGCCCACTCCCAGCGGCGATCGCGGATGCGCGTCCGACGGTTCAGGTGGGATCGGCGGTTCCGAGAGTCCGCCGGACAGCACGCGATCGATCCCCTCGCGCACCGCCTCGAGCGAGATCCGGCCACCGAGCAGCGGCACGCGCTTCACCTCGCGGTGGATGGCAAGCTCGACCAGGTCGGCGTACTGCCCGTCGTTGGCCTCGACGACCACGATCTCGCGATAGTGGGCAGCGACTGCGGCCAGCTCCGCATCCAGCACCGGAAAGATCCGGATCGGCCGAAACAGGGCGTACTCGTCCTGCAGCGGCGCCGCCACCCGCGACACGATTCCGTAGCAGACGATCAGCACATCGGCTTCGACGTTCCAGCCATGCTCATGAAACGCGTACCGCTCCGCAACCTCGAGATGCCGATGCTTCGCCGCGTAGAACTGGCGCAGGTACTCGTCGGCGTCAGCGGTGGCGGGCTCGCCGGCGTTCGGGCCGTGCTCGTACATGAGCACCCCGGCGAAAAAGCGGGGCGCATCGCTGAACTCGCCCAGCGGCGGGATGGCGCGGCGGGCGACCGAGATCTCGGCGCCGATGGCGTCCAGGTCGACAACCTCGTTGAGGTGCGCCACGAACGTGTCGGACAGCACGACCACCGGTGAGCGCGACTCCTCCGCGGCGTTGAAAGCGTCCACGGTGAGCCGGAACGCCTCCTCCACGCCATTCGGATAGAAGGCGATGGGCGTGTAGTCGCCGGTGCTCCCCCACTTGACCTGCATGATGTCGCCCTGGCCCGGCATCGTCGGCATTCCGGTGGCGGGACCGACCCGCATCACGTTCACGAAGACGCACGGCACGCCAACCTTCTGCGCGTAGCCGATGGCCTCCTGCATGAGGCTGAAGCCCGGGCCGGAGGTCGCGGTGAAGGACTTCGCGCCGGCGAGCGAGGCACCGATGATCGCGTTCGCGCTCGCAATCTCATCCTCGGCCTGGAGGAAACGGAACTCCGGATGGTCGGCCGCGTGCCCGGATGCGACGTTGAGGATCTCGGTCGATGGGCTGATCGGATAGCCGGCGTAATAGCTTGCCCCGGCGGCGAGAGCTCCGCGGAAGACAGCCTCATTCCCCTGCGTCAGCTTGCGCGTCATCGGTCCTTGGCGGCATGCGCGACCACGGCAGACGGAATCATTTCGATCGCGAGGTCCGGGCAGTACCGCTCACACAGCCCGCAGAGGATGCAGTTGTCCTCCTCGATGATGGCGTCGTTGCGCAGGACGAGCGTGTTCTTGGGGCAGATCTCGACGCAGATGTCGCAACGCTTGCAGAAGACCGGGTTCCAGCTGATGTTCGCGTAGTCGACCCAGCGAATCCCGTCATGGTGATCGTCGGATATTCCGGATCCGAAGTCCAATGCGGACGCGCGCTGGTCAGCTGTCATGGGCCGACGATGATAGACCGCCGCCCTCTCACGCGTCTGTCGGGCCGTGCCACTACACGCCCCAGCCTCAACGTGCGTGAGCCGGTACCATCATCCGCTCATGCCCACCGCCCGCCGAACGGTCGCTCTCGCAACTCTCCTCGTTCTGGCCGCCTGTACCAGCGCGCCACCAGCTCCATCGGCGTCCGCGCCGCCTTCGAGTATGCCCAGTTCCTCGAGCGCACCATCCGCCACGCCGAGCCCGACCTCGACTCCGACGCCCGAACCGACGCCCACTCGGGCCCCGGACGTCGAAGTCCCGCTCGCAGTCGTGACCGGCTACACCAATACGAGGGCGTCAGTCACCGCCGCCGAGGTGGAGGCCGGGGTCGAGGCAGACACGATGATCCAGGCCTGCGAGCTCTTCAGCGCCATGAACCCGGTACCACGCTGCCTGGACGCAACCGAGATCGTGCCGCATCTGATCGCGAATCCTGAAGAGCTGGCATTGCTGCCGGCGGGGCTCGTGGTACCAACCATCAAGGTCCTGCCGGTCGACGGCGCGGACCTGTTCGGCAACGCTGAGGCACGCTCAAAGCCATATCCATTCACCAACGTCATCGAGGGTCCGCCGGACGGCTGGGCGTATGACCCGGCGGAGATTCGCACGCTGATGAGCCTCGGCGACTCATGCCCGGATCGAGGCGTCGCGTTCGCAGCGATCACGCAGGGCCGCGGCTGGGACTGGGTCTTCGGCGGCGGGACCGCGGCATACAACGCCGTCTACCCGAACCCGGTGCCGGAGGGTTTCGTCGGCAACGGCTTCAACATCGTCGACGCTGTTCGCACCGGTAACGAGGGTGCCGTGGCGGAGCTGGTCCGTGGCGCGGACATCACGCTCGATGACTTCGAATGCCCGGTGGTCGATGACTTCACCGTGAACGACGGCGTCGTCTTCAGCATCGATCCCCAAGTGCTCCCGCGCCTGCGCGACACCTATGGCGTGGACGTCGCGACCCTTGCCGCCAATCACCTGTTCGACCGCGGCACCGCCGGCTTCCTCGAGACCCTCGAGCAGTTCGAGGCGGCGGGCATCCCGACCACCGGCGCCGGCCCGGACCTGGCTGCCGCGCTCGAGCCTGCCCTCCTCGACGTCAACGGGATGACATTCGGGTTCGTCGCCTTCAACGAGATCCCCGGCTCGCTGGAGGCAGGACCGGGCCAGCCCGGCGTCCTCTGGCTGCGTGACGAGAACGTGACCGAGGCCGTCGCACTCGCTCGCGAGAGCGCCGACCTCGTGTTCTGCGTGCCGCAATGGTGGGGCGGCGGTGAATACCACGCCCAGTTCCTCGGCGACATGCGACGGCAGCAGGCGTTCTTCTTCGAGGCCGGCTGCGACCACGTGATCGGCCACGGCACGCACTGGTCGGGACCGATCGAGATCACGCCGACCGACGACGGTGATCACAGCCTCACCATGGTCAGTCACGGCAATTTCCTGTTCGGCCAGGAGTGGAGCCAGCAGACGCAGGAAGGAGTGCTGCTCGAGCTGGCCTTCCGCGGGACCGAGCTTGCGCAGGCCCGCATGCACCCGTACATCATGCTCGAGCAGGCACAGACCAACCTGACCGACCCCGAGACCGATGGGACCTACGTCCTCGACCGAATCTACGAGGCTTCCGGCCTCACGCGCTGAGAACGGACACTGGGCCGCCGATCAGGCGGGCGTCAGGACTTGCGATGATCGGTGCCAGCGTCAGCCGCGCTCCAACCGGGCGGCCTCCGGGACAGGGCCAGCCTCCTC
>JBBJNX010000054.1:0-9347 GCA_037721115.1 Candidatus Limnocylindria bacterium | reverse complement strand
TCGGCCCCACAGGTTGAGATCGATGCTGTATGGCGACTCGGGGCTGATCTCGATCTCGATGCCGTGCGCCTTCGCGTACGCGATCTCCTCCTCGCGGTTCATGCCCATTCCGACGCGCATCGGCGCGATGACGCTGAGGGTGGGATCCAGCGCGGCCACCGCAACGTCGAAGCGCACCTGGTCGTTGCCCTTGCCGGTGCAGCCGTGGGCGACCGCCTGTGCGCCAACTTCGTGTGCTGCCTCGACCAGCAGCCGCGCGATGAGTGGCCGCGCGATGGCTGTCGCCAGCGGGTAGACACCCTGGTACAGGGCGCCCGCCTGGAGGGCGGGCCACACGAAGTCGGTGACGAATGCGTCGCGGGCGTCGACGGCCAGCGCGCGCGTGGCGCCACCGGAGAGGGCCCGCGCCAGGATGGCCTCCGGCTTGCACCACCGCCGACGTCGACCGTCAGGGTCACGACCTCGCATCTACGCGTCTCGCGCAGCCAGGGCACCGCCACCGACGTGTCGAGTCCTCCGGAATAGGCCAGTACGACGGTCTCCGTCATCTGAGTCGCTCCTTCGCGGTGTGCAGCGCTTCCCTGACCCGTCCGGGCGCCGTGCCGCCGGGGAGGTCTGCTGCTCCGAGGGCCTGGGAAAGGGTCGGTATCAGCGGCGCTGTGTGAGCCAGCTCTGGGAGGAGCTCTCGAAGATGCCCGGCAGGAAGCTCCGCGAGGTCGCAGCCTCGCGCCTCGGCCTGTGCAACGAGGTCTCCGACACGCCAGTGCGCGTCTCGAAATGGGACACCGGTGGCGGCGAGCCGCTCGGCGAGCACGGTCGCCAACGCGTGGCCGGCTGTCGCAGCGACCTTCATCGCCTCCCGGTCGAACGCGACCTCGGCAAGCATGCCGTCGGTAGCGCGCAGGCAGAGCTCCAGCGAACTCACAATCTCGAGCAGCGGCGCGCGCATCTCCTGGAGGTCTCGGTGATAGCCGAGCGGCAGCCCGTGGAGAATGCCGAGCATGGCCGCGAGGTGCGCGTTGGCCCGCGCCGCCCGCGCTCGGATCAACTCGGCGATGTCGGGGTTGCGCTTGTTCGGCAGCATCGAACTGCCGGTGGCATAGCCGTCGGAGATACGCGCGAAACGCAGATACGGCGTCGTCCAGAGCACCAAGTCGGCCGCGAGGCGCGACAGGTGGCCCAGCGCGATGGCACAGGCGCCGACGATGTCGACCGCGTAATCGCGATCCGCGACCGCATCGAGGCTATTGGCAGTGATGTTGGTGAAGCCGAGTCGGCGCGCGACGCGTTCACGGTCGATCGCCAGCCCGCTGCCGACCACCGCGCCGGAGCCGGCCGGGCAGCGGTCAGCGCGCCGCCACGCATCGTCTATGCGATTCCGGTCGCGACCGAGCATCTCGACATAGGCGAGCAGGTGATGCGCGAGCAGGACCGGCTGCGCGGGCTGCGTATGGGTATGCGCCGGCATGGCCGTCTCGATCTCTTCCTCGGCGCGCTCGACGAGCGTGCGCTGAACTCCCAGCAGCAAATCATCCAGCCGATGTGCCGCGGCGAGCACCCAGAGCCGCTCGTCGGTCACAACCTCCTCGTTGCGGCTGCGTCCGGCCTGGAGCTGCCCGGCCAGCTCGGGGCCGACGGCATCGCGGACCGCTGCCTCAACGTTCATGTGCACGTCCTCGTGCGTTTCGCTCCACGTGAACGAGCCATCCTCGATGCTGGTGGCGATCGAGGCAAGGACAGCGTCGAGGTCACGGTGCCCATCATCGGTCACCAGGCCAAGGGCATGGAGCTCGCCAATGTGGGCTCGCGAGGCCGCGACATCATGGCCGGCGAGCGCACGGTCCACGTCGGTCGAGCTCGACAGCTCAATGGCGATCGCGGTCAGTGGCGCACGAACGCGGCTGCCCCAGAGGGGCCGATCAGTAGATTGCATTGGTGCATAACATACATTATTTCGCATAAGTATGCAATGCCAGCCCCGCAGCATGCGGTCAGTGACGTTCCACGGTGCAGACGAGCCGTCACCGGGGCCGCATGAAGGAGTTGCGCGGGGTCCTTGAGACCGGACTCGGGGCCGCGGCGAGCGCCAACCAGGTTAGCGTTGTGACCGATGGGTGACGGTTCCTCGGTCGAATGGCTACCTGGCTTGGCATAGCGACCGAGGACCGGGCGAATCGGTCCGTCGGCCGGTCGTAACGCCAACCTGATTGGCGGCTCGCGTTCCGCCGCAGGCCCCGCAGACCACCGCGGATCGACCTTGGCATCGTCGGCTAGGCGAACGCCCGAATTGCGCCGCTGATCCGGGAAGGCGGCTGAGCGGTGCCGAACACCGGGGTGAGGCCTGGCCCACCGGCGCGCGTGAAGACCGTGATATCGGAGCGCTGAGCTGCCGGCGCATCCGCACCTGCTGGAGCATATTCGAGAGGGACGCATCGACGCGGAGGCGATGATCAGCCACCGCCTGCCGCTGGAGGAAGCGCCGATGGCATATGAGCACTTTGCCCGAAAGACCGACGGCTGGCGCAAAGTGGTCCTCACGCCGTGATTCGCGCCCTGTAATGTGGCCAACCCAGACGTGAGCGGAGAGAACATGAACGACGAACAGGTCCACGAGCTGCTCTACCAGGCGCTGGAGACGGAGATCGGCGGGCAGAAGGTCTACGAGGGCGCGATTCGCAGCGCGCAGCATCCGGAGCTTCGGAAGGAATGGGAGAAGTACCTCGAAGAGACCAGGACACATGAGGAGATCCTCCGGACGACGTTTTCACGCATCGGGCTCGATCCCGAGCGCGAGACACCGGGTCGCGCGGTCGTTCGGTTCAAGGGCCGAAGTCTCGTCGAAGCCATGGAGCTCGCCCTGAAGGATGGGGGCCCCGCTGCGGCAGAGCTCGTCGCTGCAGAATGCGTGGTCGAGGCGGAGACGAAGGACCATCAGAACTGGGAGCTGATCGGCAAGGTTGCCCAGCATATCGACGGCGAGACCGCCGCCGCCCTTTCCGAGGCTCACGCGTTGGTGGAGGAAGAAGAGGACCAGCACCTCTACCACACCATGGGTTGGGCCCGTGAGCTGTGGATCGAATCGCTCGGGATGCCGGCCGTTCTGCCGCCGCCCGAGGAGGAGAAGAAGGTGAAGACGGCGATCGCCGCCGCGCGAGCCAAGGCGACCCGCGAGGAATTGCTCTGATGGCGCGCGGACGTGCGTCGCGCTCGGCCAAGGGAACGGGGAGCCGTACGCCCTCAACTGATGCGAAGCGCGCGCAGCTCGATGCCCACACCAAGGATCCGCGCGAGAAGACACTCACCACGAACCAGGGCATTTCGATCAACGACGATCAGAACACGCTGAAGACGGGGGATCGTGGTCCCTCCCTGCTCGAGGACTTTCACTTCCGCGAGAAGGTCACGCACTTCGATCACGAGCGGATCCCTGAACGCGTGGTCCACGCGCGTGGGTCGGCGGCGCACGGCGTCTTCCAGGTGTACGAGTCCTTGGATCGGTATACGAAGGCCGGGTTCCTGTGCGATCCCGCCAGGCAGACGCCCGTCTTCGTGCGCTTCTCCACGGTGGCGGGATCGCGCGGCTCCACCGATCTGGCTCGAGACGTGCGCGGCTTCGCGGTGAAGTTCTACACGGACGAAGGCAACTTCGACCTCGTCGGCAACAACATGCCGGTCTTCTTCATCCAGGATGCGATCAAGTTCCCCGACCTCATCCATGCGGTGAAGCCGGAGCCGCATCACGAGATCCCGCAGGCAGCATCGGCGCATGACACGTTCTGGGACTTCATCTCCCTGATGCCTGAATCCATGCACATGATCATGTGGGTGATGTCGGACCGGGCGATCCCACGCAGCTTCCGCATGATGGAAGGATTCGGCGTTCACACCTTCCGGCTCGTCGACGCCGGGGGTCAGTCTCGCTTCGTGAAGTTCCACTGGAAGCCGGTGCTTGGCGTGCATTCGGTGGCGTGGGACGAGGCGCAGAAGATCTCCGGCAAGGATCCCGACTTCCATCGACGCGACCTGTGGGAGGCCATCGAGGGCGGCGACTTTCCCGAGTGGGAGCTGGGTCTTCAGATCGTCGAGGAGGAGGACGAGTTCGCATTCGGCTTCGACCTGCTCGACCCTACCAAGATCATTCCTGAGGAGCTGGTCCCAGTTCAACGGGTCGGCAAGCTGACTCTGAACCGTAATCCCGATAACTTCTTCGCGGAGACGGAGCAGGTCGCGTTTCACATCGGCCACGTGGTGCCCGGCATCGACTTCACGAATGACCCCCTCCTCCAGGGCCGGCTCTTCTCCTACACCGATACGCAGCTTATCCGGCTGGGCGGTCCGAACTTCCATGAGATCCCGATCAACCGCCCGACCGCGCCGCTGCATAACAACCAGCGCGACGGTTCGATGCGCCAGGAGATCGATCGAGGGCGGGTCAGCTACCAGCCCAACTCGCTTGCCGATAACTTCCCTTCGCAGGCGACACGAGCCGCAGGCGGCTATGTGACCTACCCGGAGCCCGCGGACGGTCCGAAGGTGCGGGCGCGCGGCGAGAGCTTCTTCGATCACTACAGCCAGGCCCGAATGTTCTTCCGCAGTCAATCCGACCCCGAGAAGCAGCACCTCATCAAAGCCCTGCGCTTTGAGCTGGGGAAGGTCGAAACGCCAGCGATCCGCGAGCGCATGGTGGGACATCTCGCACAGGTGGACGCAACGCTGGCGACGGGCGTGGCGAAGGGCCTTGGTCTTCCGCTACCGAAGAAGCAGGCCGCTCCTCCGAACATGAGCGTTCCTGCCGATGGCGATCCCAGGGCCCATCAACACCGCGACCTGACGGATCGAGAGGTGGTCTCGGCTGCGTTGAGCATGACGCAGTTCGTGCCGGGACCGATCGCCACGCGCAAGGTCGCGATGCTCGTCGCGGACCGGTTCGATGGCGCCGGAGTGGCGGCGATGATGAAGGCCCTGGAGGCAAAGGGGGCCAAGGGCATGCTGGTCGCCCCGGAGCTCGGCGACATCACGGCCGACAACGGTGACGTGCTGGCGCCGGAGTTCAGCATCCTGACCACGGCATCGGTCCTGTTCGACGCGGTCTATGTTGCCGGTGGCGAGCATGCGACCGAATGGGCATTGGAAGCCGACGCGATCGACTTCGTCCGGGAGGCATACAAGCATTGCAAAGCCGTCGCCGCCACCGGAAAAGGCGCCGAGCTGTTGAAGGCCGCGCACATTCCCTCGGGTGGCCCCGACGATTCCGACCCGGCTGATGCCGCGACCATCGTTGCGAAGGAGGCAAGCAAACCCGTCATCAAGCGCTTCATCGCAGCGATGGCGCAGCATCGGCTGTGGAGCAGGGAGCTTGAGCTACATCTGCCTCTGTGACCACGCGTTCCGGCTGGTTCCGCGAATCACGCGTCAGGCGGGTGTCGCCACCACGGGGCGCCTCCGCAGCAGGCCGCCGCGCGAATTGAAGGCCAGGACGAGGACGAAGAGCGCCGTTTCGACTAGCACGATGCTCGCCCCGCTGGCCACGTCGAGCCAGTAGCTGAGGTACAGGCCGACCACCGCGCCGCCGACGCCGAACGCCACGGCCAGCCCCATGAGTCGGGCGAAGCGCGCCGTCAGGAGCTGGGCAGTTGCAGCGGGCGTGACCAGCATGGCCACGACCAGGATGATGCCCACCGCCTGCACGCTGACGACGATGGTCAGCGCCACCAGGATCAGCAACAGGTACTCGAGGCGTGCCACAGGCAGCCCGGACGCCGCTGCGCCTAGCGGATCGAATGTGGAGTACAGCAGCTCCTTCCACAGGAGCGCAACCGCGGCCAGGATCAGCCCACCGAGGATCAGCAGGCCAACAAGGTCGGCGAAGCTGATGAACAGGATGTTGCCGACCAGGAAGCTGAAGAGGTCGGCGACGTAGCCCTCGATGGCGCTGAACAGGAAGATACCCAGCGCGAATGTTCCCGCGAACAGGACGCCGATGGTGGTATCCGGGCGCAACGTCGTGCGGCGGGTGACGAAGCCGATCGCGAGGGCCGTGCTGATCGCCGCCACCGCGGCACCGAGGTAGAACGGCACCTGCAGCATGAACGCGATGACGACTCCCGGAAACGCGGCGTGGCCGATGGCATCACCGATGAACGCCAGCCCGCGCAGAACGACATAGGTTCCGACCACCGAGCAGACCGTGCCGACCAGGACGGCGGCCACCAGGGCCCGGACGAAGAAGGGATAGCTCAGCGGCTCGAGGAGGAACTCCATGGCTCAGCCGCCGCCGTCGTGGTAATGGCGCTCGGCGCCCGACTCGTCGTGATGGTGGGCGTCGTCGAGCATGGCACGAGTGCCGTCGAGCAGGAGCAGGTGGCCGCTGTATGCACGCGCGAGCATCTCGGGGTCGAGCGCGGGGCCATCGGCCACGACCGTGCGGTTGATGGCGACAACCCGTTGGAAGCATTGAGCCGCGCAGGCCAGGTCATGCGTCGTGGCGATAATCGTTCGCCCCATGGCGGCGTTGGCGGCCAGGATGTCCATGATCTCCTGCTGCGTCGTGGCATCGACGCCGGTAACCGGCTCGTCGAGCAGAAACAGATCCGCTTCGGCGGCCACCGCGCGGGCCAGAAAGACGCGCCGGCGCTGGCCGCCTGACAGCTCGCCGATCTGCCGCTCCGCATGCTCGAGCATCCCGACACTGACCAGCGCCTCGCGTACCGCGTCCCGGTCGGCCCGTCCCGGTCGACGACCCAGGCGGAGCCCGGGGTATCGGCCCATCATCACCACCCCCGAGACGGTGATCGGAAAGTGCCAGTCGACGAGCTCAGCCTGCGGGACGTACGCGATGCGCCGCGCCGCGCCACCGGGGGCCGCCCCGAGCACCGACACCGTACCCCGCCACGCTGGGAGCAGGCCCGCGATGACCTTGAGCAGCGTGCTCTTGCCCGCGCCGTTCGGCCCGACGATGGCCAGGAGGCTTCCGGGCGGCACGTCGAGATCGACGTCCTCGAGCGCGATTCGATCGTGGTATCCGGCCGCCACGTCGACCAGCGAGACCGCAGCGGCGGCCGTGGCGACGCTCACTGGAGCGCCTCGACCACCTGCTCCACGTTCCAGCGCATCATGCCGATGTAGCTGTCGGCCGGTGCCTCGCCCACCGAATCGTTGTACAGCGTGCCGACGATCTTTAGGCCGGTCTCCTCCGAGATTCGCTCGGCCGCGGTGGTGGGAAACTGGGCCTCGGTGAAGATGGCAGCGGCCTCCTCGTCACGGATCGTATCGATCAGTGCGGTCACCTCGCCGGCGCTCGGGTCCTGGCCCGGCGCATCGACGACGGTGCCGATGATCTCGAGATCGTACGCCTCCGCGAAGTAGGGAAACGCCTCGTGGAAGCTGATCACCTTGCGCTTTGTGTCCGGGATGCCGGCCATCTGCTCGCGAGCCCATCCGTCGAGCTCTTGGAGCTCGGCAATGTAGTCGTCAGCATTGGCCCGATAGGCGTCCGCGTCGTCGGGATCGGCCTTGGCCAGTGCATCGGCCAGGCGCTCGACGTAGAGAACGCCGTATTCCACGTTGAGCCACAGGTGCGGGTTGAATGACTCCCCGTCGTGGTCGTCGCCCTCGAGGTACGCCACACCCTGGAGACCCTCCGCAAGCCTCACCATTGGGACGTTGTCGGCGCCCGCGTCGGCCGCCATGTCCCCCAGCCAATCGTCGAGCCCCAGGCCATTCGTGACCAGCAATTGGGCTTCGGCGACTTTGCTGGCGTCCGACGGACTCGGATCAAAGGTGTGAACCTCGCCGCCCCTTGGCACGAGGCTGTGGACGTTGACCCGCTCTCCGCCAACCTGCTGAACCAGGTCCGCGAGCACGGTGGTGGTCGCCACGACCCGCAGTGCACCTGGCGCAGAGGGCCCAGTGCCGCCGGTCTGCGACCCGCCCGTGATACCGGGCGCACCCGTGCAGGCCGCGAGCATCAGCGTAAGCATCGCGGCGAACGCTCCGCCGGTGGAGGCCCGCGGCCGTGGGGCTGGCGAATTCATGACACGGGCTCCTTGGAAACGGGTAATGACGTTCTGCTTCTGATTGATGATACCACGTATCATAAACAACGACTGCGGGCCGTGTTGCTGATCCAAGGCGCCCGAGCGATCGAAGATCGAGTCTCGTATAAGCCCGGTCTTATCAACGCCTGCTAGAGTGGTTCTATGTCCCCTCGCCGAGCCACCGCTCCTGCCGCTGATCTGGGTCCACGCCTGACCGCCGCCGGCGAGCGGGTGACCCCTCAACGCCTGCTGATCGCGCAGGCCCTGGCTGCCGCTGACGAGCAACTGTCAGCGCAGGAACTCTACGATCACCTGCGTCCCGAGCATCCCGAGCTCGGACGTGCCACCGTCTTTCGCGTGCTCGAGGCGCTCGTATCGGTGGGTGCCGCCAGGCGACTGGAGCGACCGGGACATGTGTACGCCTACGTGTCCTGTGATCCGAAGCACCATCACCATCTGGTATGCAGTCAATGCGGCCGTGTCGAAGAGATCGGCGAGCGATTCGTTGCCGAGCTCACCGACAGCATCTCGGGACGCTACGGGTTCAAGATCGAG
The DNA here is from genome assembly GCA_037721115.1 of Candidatus Limnocylindria bacterium. Classification (GTDB taxonomy): domain Bacteria; phylum Chloroflexota; class Limnocylindria; order QHBO01; family QHBO01; genus JACDBZ01. Next base: position 756 of record JBBJNX010000054.1, on the reverse strand, counting down.
GACGCCACCCTGGACTTCTACGGTCTTTGCTCCGTGTGTATTCAAGGAGCAGGCGAGAAGCGCGAGTAACGTGCGTCCTCGCGACGGCCCGGGAAGAGACCCACGACACGTCGCACGGCTGCGCTGAGGTGGCTTCCTGCCGATCCAGAGGAATACACGCCGTTGGGGCGTTCAGGCAGTCCTCGCGACCTGCGGCTCAGGGCGCACACCCGACGAGGTGGCGAGTGTCTCGCGGAACAGCGAAGTCATCTGGTCCCATTCGACCAGGAACGCGTCGTGGCCCTTGTCGGAGCGGATCTCCCGATAGGACGCGTCCACCCCGGCTGAGAGCGCTGACTCGACGAGGGTGCGAACCTGGCGCGGGCCGTAGAGGATGTCGCCCTCGATTCCCACCCCGGTGACAGCGACACCGTCCTCGGCGAGGAGGCCGAACGCGGAGACCAGACCGCCCCGGTCACGCCCGATGTCATGGGAATTCATGGCCCGAGCAAGCGCTGCATACGACCCGGCATCGAACCGCTGCCGCAGCTTGACGCCCTGGTGCTCCAGGTACGATCCGATCTCGGATCGAGAGTCGAAGTCGACCTCCGAGCGATAGGTGGTCATCGCCAGCTGCCGCGCCAGCTCGAGGCCGCGGTCGCGATCCAGCTCCAGCAGCTTGAGCTGGATGTGATTCCAGCCGGCAGCCAGGTTACCGATGGCCGCCGGGGCGGCAATGGGAATGACGTGCTCGACCGCCGACGGCCGCTCCAGCGC
>JBBJNX010000053.1:0-9369 GCA_037721115.1 Candidatus Limnocylindria bacterium | reverse complement strand
GATCGGCTATGGCTTCTGGGCCGATGCGATCGCGCCGGCGGTAGTGGCGGCGCTCGAGGCCGGCTGAAGGCCCCGAAGCCAGTCATCGGCCTCCGCCGGCGAGCGCAGCCTCACCTGGCGCAGGTCGGGGCGTGTCGCAAGCTCGGCGGTCATTGTGCGCCGGCGCCGGCGGTGCGTGCTGAGGATCCACCACAGCAGGCTGTCGCGGCCGGCGACATGGCTCAGCCGTTCCCGGTTCCCGGTCGCCGGCCAGAATTCCTGTCGCGTCCGGAGCCGAGTCAGGGTGCGCATGGCCCATCGGCCCAGAACGGTCCGCAGCGGGTAGTCGAGCCAGACGATGGTGTCGGCTCGCGACCACGTCAGCTCGCGCACCTTGGCGTAGCCGCCGTCGAGCACCCAACGGTCGGCCGCCGCGGCCTCGATGACGCGCGAACGGAAGATCTCGTCGGGTACGGGCGTCCAGTCCGGCCCCCAGAAGAGCGCGTCGAGCTCGACGACAGGGAGATTCAGTCGTCGCGACAGTGCTCGCGAGAGGGTCGTCTTCCCGGAGCAGCTCGTGCCGGTGACGCGAATGCGTTCCATGTTCGATGAGGATAGCCGGCGGTCGTGACGCATCCGTGCGCGCGCCTGGACCCGCGCTGCACCGCGGCCGCATCTCGAAACATCTGCCATTCCCGGCCCGAGCGACCGTTCAGGCCGGTTCTGACCGATATTCCGTACGTCGTTGGTACCGAAGCCGTTTCCGGCCCGTCCGACTGCGTTGGGTCTGCCGAAAGGTGTGGCGTGCAATCAACGCCCGGGGCAGGCACAATGCCGCAGACATGGCGACCCCAAAGCCGGGCGAGATCAGATGCCCGACCTGCCACCGATCCACGGCGCCGGCCGCCTTCTGCACGCAGTGCGGATCGACGATTCCGTCGGACGCGCGCATTCGTCCGCGTGGCATGGACCGCGACGAGCTCCAGGACCGCATTCGGGCGCGGCGCTCCGGTGCCGATCCGTATCGTCGCGGTGGGACGGCGGACGAAGGAACCGGGCCCTACCAGCGCTACGAGCCAGAGCCGGACGACGCGCGCGCGTCGAACGCGCGGGCCGGATAGGTCTCGGCGAGACGCGTTCGATGAGGGAGCGGTCGTCGCCGGAGCGGGTGCGGCGTCGTCCGCGCCGCGTCCCGACATCACCCACGACAACGATGATTGGGAACGCGGACCGTCGGCTGTTCCCCAGCGCCCCCACGCGTCGACGCAGCCAACAACCACACCGGCGCCCGCGGCCGACGCGCCGGAGCACGTCGACAACTACGCCGAGACGGCTTACGACGACGCGAGCTATCCGTATGAGTACGACGAGTGGGACGACGGTCGCGAGCAGCGCTCCTCGGGCGCCGGCGCCTTCGCGATCCTCGGCTTTCTGGCGCTCGGCGTTCTGGCGCTGCTCGGTGGGGCGGTCCTCGCCGGCGTCTTCAGCAGCGAACCGAACGTCGGCAGCAACAATCCAACGCAGACCCTAAGCCCGACGATCCAGGCGAGCGTCACGCCGAGCGAGGCCGCCAGCACGGCACCCAGCGCCGATACCAGCGTCGCGCCCAGCGCTGAGCCACCGGCCAGCGGTGAGCCCGTGGTCTTTCCTGACGGCTTCACTGCGGAAGCGCAGCCCTGCGTCCCGGGGAGCGTGACCCTGAGCGGTTGTGAATCAAATGGCGCGAGCAACAGCGGCCAGGTCGAGATCTGGGTCGGGTTCCGAAACGGCACCTCGGACGATGTGGTGGGCGCGAGCATCATTGACCCGGACGGCGACATCGTTGGCGACGGCTCCATCGATCTCGCCAGCCTTCAGTGCGGGTCCACATGCAATGGGTACACGTACTTCCTGTTCAGCGGCTTTGGCCCCGGAACCTACGAAGTTCGGGTCACCCGGAACGGCGAGCCGGCGAGCTCGACGAGCTTCGAGGTTTCCTGAGGCAACGCCACGTGGCCCCCGACGTGCAGGACACAGCCGCGATGTCCCGGTCCACCTTTGATCTCTTGCGGCTGCCCGCGGCGCTTGTCCTCCTCGCAATCGCTGCCTTCGTCCTGTGGCCGCGCGGTGACGGCGACCCGACCTCGGACGCCGCAACTCCGATGCCGCAACCGAGCGTGATCGTCGGCATTCCGGGCGGGGAGATCTTCTCTCCGTCACCCGAGCCCTCCGCCGCCGCTACACCGATTCCCACGCTCAGCCCTCCTCCCACGCCGGAGCCGACCGCGGAGCCTACTGAGGAGCCCACCACGGAGCCGACCGTCACCGCATCGCCCACCCAGGCTCCAGTCGCGGACGGCTTCGCCGCTGACGTCGTGGTCTGCCGATCAATCTCCGGGTCCACTTGCAACGAGCAGCTCAGCATCGTTCGTGATGGCCTTGCCTCGTTCACGGCGCTCATCAGGTTCACCAACGCCACTGCGGGGGACACCATCAGTGTCGTGTTCAACGGTCCGAGCGGCACGATAGCCGGAGGTCCGTATACGCTCCAGGGTGGCGGTGACGGCTATTACTATTCGACCGTCCAGGCCGGTGGCCTTGCAGCCGGCCGCTACACGGTGACTGCCACGCGAAATGGCGGCGAGGTGGCCACCACGAGCTTCACCAAGGGTGGGTGATCAGCCGCCGCCGGAGGAGTCGCTGCCGGAACCCATCCGGGTGATCGGAGATTGACCGGTATCGCGACGCCTGGCGGCCAGGGCGCTGATCGCCTCGAGCACGCAGCGATGGGCGGCGGCCGCCGTGACCTCGGACTGGTCGAATGGCGGCGAGACTTCCACGACGTCCATTCCGGCAACCTCGACGGAGCGGACGATCTGCCGCACGGCGCGCAGCAGCTCGCGGGTCAGCATGCCACCCGGCTCGGGGGTGCCGGTGCCCGGAGCCATGCCCGGGTCGATGACGTCGATATCGACCGACAGGTAGATCACCTCGGGGCCGTCGAGCGCCTGGGCGATCGCGTCGGCGACGACCGCTTCGGCTCCCCGCTCCTCGATCTCGGTCATGAGGTGCCAGCGCATGCCCTGCTCGCGCATCCAGTCCAGGGTCTCGGTGCCCGGCCAATAACCGCGCAGGCCGACCTGCACGAAGTTGCGCCCGGCGACGGCACCTGATTCGATCAGGCGCCGCATCGGCGCGCCGTGGGATCGAAGCGTCCCCCAGGTCGAGTTTGCGGCATCAGCGTGCGCGTCGAAATGGACGATCCCCAGGCCGCGTGGCGCGACGTGGCGGGCCACTGCGGTCGCAGAGGGATATGTGATCGAGTGGTCGCCACCGAGGATGATCGGGATGGCCCCGGACTGCGCCACCTCGAACACCTTGCGTTCGATGACTGCGTGGGCGCGCTCGATGTTCATCGGTGTCACCGGTGCGTCGCCGGCGTCGACCACGTTGAGCCAGTCGTACGGCTCGATCCCGAGCTGGAGCGAGTTGATCGCGCCGGAGTGGTAGCTCGCCTGGCGGATGGCGCGCGGCCCGAAGCGGGCACCCGGGCGGTGGCTGACAGCGTCGTCGAACGGCGCCCCGATGATCGCCACGTCAGGTCGCTCGGCCGCCAGCGCCGCCGCATCCGTGATCCACGGCAGCTTCTGGAAGCTCGCCAGACCAACATAGGAGGGCAGGTTGAAGTCGTCGTAGGCGCTGTACGGGTCGGACCCGGCGGGGGCCTCGTCGTTGATGCCGCGTGCTTCGCGGCCGGCTTCGTCGGTCATGGCGCGCTCGCGCTCACCTCCGGCGGATCGGGACGGGCGCCGTCGCGGTGCGGAGCAGGCCCACCCGGGAGGCGATCCTAGCACGCTACCATCGCAGGACCGATGGACGATGACCCGACCTACACCGTTGAGCAGGCCCGCGCGCTGCTGCCGTTGATCCGCGGAACGCTGCTCCAGCTCGCCGTTGAGCGCCGCCGCGCGGACGACGCGCACGATGCGCTGCATCACCGGCTGCGTCATGACGGCAGGGCCGGGGCAGCCGAGCAGGCGCGACTCGAGGCCATGGCTGATGAGCTGCGGACCCGCATTCGCGACCTCCTCGACCACCTCGAGTCGCTCGGAATGCTGGTGCGTGACCTCGATGCGGGGCTCGTCGACATCCCAACGCTGCGGGGAGACGAGCGCGCCTGGCTGTGCTGGCGCCTCTCCGACCCAGAGCTGGGCTTCTGGCACAGCACGCGCGAGGGATTCAGCACGCGGCAGCCACTCTAGGTGGAGGCCAGGCGCGAGGTTCTCGTCGTCGGCGACGCGCTCCTGGACGTGACGGTGCAGCCCGCCGCGCCGATACAGGCGGGAGCCGATGTGCCCGCCGAGATCCGCATTGGCTGTGGAGGCCAGGGGGCGAACCTGGCGGTCCGGCTGGCGCGACAGCGGGTCGACGTCGAGCGTGTCTGCGTCCTGGGCGACGATCGGGCCGGCGCGCTCGTCACCGATGCGCTTCGCGCCGAGGGCGTGCAGCTCAGTCCCGTGTCCGTCGAGTCCACCGGTGCGGTGGTCATCCTCCTCGACGAGGTCGGGGAGCGGACGATGCTGAGTCGTCGCGCGCCATTCGCCGCGAAGGCGAAGCTCCCGCCCGCCGATTGGACACTCGTCTCGGGGTATCTCTTCCTCGAGGCGGATGCGGCGTCATTCGCGCGCAAGGTGGGCGCGGTGACGACACGCCGCGTCGTGGTGGGCTGCGCCGTCCCCGAGCCGTCTCGCTCGGCGTGGGCGGCCGCTGTGGCTGCCATGCATCCCGACCTGCTGATCCTCAACAGGGATGAGGCGCGGACGCTGGCGCCGATCGACGGGCTCAGCACGGCGATCGTCATCACGGCGCCGGATGTCGTGGTGGCGTCCATCGGCGAGGTGCGTGTGACCGTCCATGTGCCCCCGGGCACGGAAGCCACCGACACGACCGGGGCGGGTGACGCCTTTGCCGCCGGGCTGGTCGCCGCGCTGCGTCGCGCAGCGTGGCCGTCGCCGCACGCTTCATTCGAAGAGGCGCTGACCAAGGCGGTCGCCCTCGCGTCGCAGGTCGCGCGCGCTGTAGGCGCCCAGGCGCTGGTGGCCGCGGAGGCGCCCGCGTGACGTCGCCGTTTCTGCGTGTCTCGGACGAGGTCCGCACCGCGCTCGCCGAAGGGCGAGCGGTGGTCGCTCTCGAGTCAAGCCTGATCGCCCAGGGACTGCCGGTCCCGCACAACCTCGAAACGGCGCTGGCCGCCGAGGCAGCAGTTCGCGAGTCCGGCGCGGTGCCGGCCACGACCGCGCTCGACGGTGGCCGGCTGGTGGTCGGGGCGGATCGCGAGTTGCTCGAGCGCCTCGCCGACCCGGAGCGATCGGTGGCGAAGTCGGGGTCGCGGGACCTCGGGCCACTGCTCGCCGCGGGCCGTCTGGCGTCGACCACGGTGAGCGCGACGATGCGGATCGCCCACATGTCGGGCATCGCCATCTTCGCCACGGGCGGCATCGGCGGCGTGCACCGCGGGGCAGCCAGCAGCTTCGACGTCTCGAGCGACATCGATGAGCTGGCCGCGACCCCGGTGGCCGTCGTGTCGTCGGGCGCGAAGTCGATCCTGGACCTGCCAGCGACGCTCGAGATGCTCGAAACGCGTCGCGTGCCGGTCATCGGCTACGGTGTTGACGAGTTCCCGGCCTTTTACAGCGTCACCTCGGGGCTGCGGGTCGCGCATCGCGTGGATGGACCGGCCGAGGCGGCGGATGCGGTGCGCGCACACCGAGCCATCCAGGGATCGGGTGGTCTCCTCATCGTGCAGCCTCCGCCCGCCGATCTGGCGCTCGACGTCGCGGAGGTGGACGCCTGGATCAAGGATGGCCTGCGGGACGCGGCGGCTGCCGGCGTGCGCGGCGGGGCGGTCACGCCCCGCCTGCTCGGGTTTCTCGCCCGTGCTTCAGGTGGGCGCACCCTTGGCGTCAATATCGGCCTCATCGTGAACAACGCCCGCACTGCTGGCCGGATCGCATCGGCATTGACGCATCGGTCTTGACCTGTCCGGTCCGAACGCTATGCTCGGTCGGTCGATCGGCAAGCTACAGCGGAGGGAGGCGCGGCCCATGCGAATCTATGACGGCAGCCCGCGCCAGGATTGGGAAGAGGTGCTGCGCAGCGTCGGCGCGTATGCCGACGGCGAGCGCCTCAAGGAGATCCTCTTTCTGGAGCTGGAGGGAGGCTTCCTGCTCCAGGGACTGGGCATGCCAACCGCGTCCGCTGATTCCGACACCTTTGGCGCACTGACCAAGCGCACCTATGAGCTGACCGATGACCAGGTGGGCGAGATGATGGACGTGACCGCTGCCAAGCGGGGATCGGCCGACGCCGATCGGGCGCATCCGGATCTCCTCAACTACTACGAGCTCGCGTTGCGGATCATCGGCGCATACATCGACGGACAGAAGGCCCACGACGTCTTTCTCCTCGAGCAGGAGGGCTCGTTCGTCCTCCGCCTGTTCAATGTGAGCGGCTCGCGTGGCGGCCACCAGCTCGCCGAATTCACCCGGGACGAGATTTTGGCTATGATCGAGTCCGCACCCGAGCAGCGACAGCAGCCCGCGCCGCAATCGACCGGCGCCCAGAAGTCAGGGGAGTTCGCATGAAGGCGATCAAGGTCCTTCTCATCAGCATTGCAGCGATCATCGCGGCGATGATCGTCATCCCGCTCACCATCCTCGCCGGCCTGTTCGTGTGGCTGAAGGTCACCGAAGAGACCGATGACGAGGTCATGGAGCTCGACGACGCCATCTGACGCGCCTCGACCGGCCGTCGGCACATAGCCCCATGTTCGGTCGGAATCCTGCCCTGACCCGTACCACGGGGCTAAGAACGAACGAGAAGCGGCTCCGCGTCCATCTGCCCGTGGCACGGGTCAGATCGCGCCGCAGCCCGGCCAGTTCCTGGTCCCGATGAACGATAGCCACGCCCCACGGGTCACCTGAGCCGGAGCAGGTCTCCTCCTGCGCGTCTAGCCGGTGGCCAGGGCCCAGGATGCAGTCCAGCACACCGCGGCCACCAACATGCCTGCCCAGAGTTGCCGCGCTCCGGTGATTCCCTGCGCGACGGCGACGATCCCGGCGGCGCCGAGCCCAAGTCCCGCAACGTTGGTGCTGCCACCAACGAGGAATGCCGTCCCCACGCCGATGCCGACCGCCATGGCCATTCCCCAGGCCAGCCCGAACGCGGCACGTCGTCCCAGGCGCTGCGCGAGGTTGCCGGAACCCAGGCGGGCATCCGCATCGAAGTCGCGAACCGTGTTTGCCAGGTGCGCGGCCACGGCGAAGGGTCCGACCAGGAGCGGTGACGCGGCGACTCGCTCCAGCGGCGCTCCCACGCCGACGGCGATCCAGACCGGGAGGAGCGCGAAGCTGACGAAGTAGGGGAGGAAGGATGCGACGCTCCTCGAGAGCCACAGGTTGTATGCAATCCCCGACGCGGACGCCGCCAGCCCGAGCAGCAGGGGAGCGGCCCCGAGCCAGATCGAGGTCGCAACCTGGAGCGCGAGCCCGCCGACGGCCAGGCTGAGGGCGACGCGCGCTCCCACCCGCCCGGAAGGGATCGGCTTCGTCCGCTGCACGAGTGCGTCTCGACCGCGATCCGCCCAGTCGTTGAGTGCTCCGGTCAGGATCTGCGAGCCCAGCACGCTCACGGTGACGAGGACGACCGGCATGGAGAGGGCCGAACCGCCGGATTGGGTGCTCAGGATCGCACCGAGGGCGGCGCCAAGGCTGACGACCGCCGCTGCGGGCGCGGGATGGATGAGGCGAGCGATGGCGAGCATGGCCGCATCCTACGCTGGACCCGACCCGACCCGACCCGACCCCGACCGGGCATGCTGGGTGTCCGCACCCGACGGGCAGGCGGCTCGTGCGCTAGGATGACTTCCCGAGTAGACCCGTGGCGCTATCCTACTCGCGCGCGCCGTACGATGGCGCGATGACGGGCGAAGTGACGCTGAATGCGGTCGAGCTGTTCGTGGCGCTCGTCGCCGTGGCCGCAGTAGTGGGCCTCTTCGCCCGCCGGATCGCCGTCCCGTACACGGTCGCGCTCGTGGTCTTCGGGCTTGCTGCCGTGCTCTTCGCTCCCGAGCTCGATTTCGAGATCACCGAGGAGCTTGTGCTCGCGGTCCTCCTGCCGGGCCTGATCTTCGAGGCAAGCTACCAGCTCGACTTCGGCGAGCTGCGCCGCGCGTTCGGCGGCGTGGCAATCCTCGCCGTTCCCGGCGTGCTGATCGTGGCGCTGACGGTGGCCGCGGTCCTCGCGCTGACCACCGGGCTCCCGTTCGAGCTCGGGTTCGTCGTGGGCGCCATGGTCTCGGCCACCGATCCGGCCGCCGTCGTCTCGACCTTTAGGCGCCTGGGCTCGCCCCGTCGCCTCGCAACCCTGGTCGAGGGCGAGAGCCTCTTCAACGACGGGACAGCGGTCGTGGTCTTCGCCATCGCCATTGCCGCGGTCGGGAGCACCGTCAACCTCGCCGATGCGGTTGGCACGTTCGTCGTGACGGTCGTGGTCAGCACCCTGATCGGCGGAGTCATCGGGTTCGTCGCCTCCCGGGTGGTCGCCACCGTCGACGACCATCTCCTCGAGCTCACGGTTTCGCTCGCCACGGCCTACGGCGCGTACCTCATCGCCGACACGTTCCACGAGTCGGGGATCATCGCCACCGTGGTTGCCGGTGTGGTCCTCGGTAACTACGGCCGGCGCATCGGCATGAGTGAGCGCACCCAGGAGGCGCTCGACACCGTCTGGGAGTTTCTCGCCTTCCTGCTCACCGCGCTCGTCTTTCTACTCGTCGGCCTGGCGATCTCGCTCGAGCAGCTCGTCGAGGCGGTGATCCCGATCGGCTGGGCGATCCTGGCCATCCTCGCGGGCCGCGCGCTGGTCGTCTACCTCCTCGTCGGCGGCACGAGCCGCCTCATCAGCGATCGCTACCACCGCTCGATCCCGCTCGAGTGGCTGCACGTCATGTTCTGGTCCGGCCTGCGCGGCGCGGTCTCCGTGGCCCTGGCGCTCTCGTTGCCGGGCGACTTCCCGCAGCGAGCGCTGCTGCAGGAGATCACGTTCGGGGTCGTGCTCTTCACCCTCATCATCCAGGGCACCACCACGGAGCTGCTGATCCGGCGCCTCGGAGTCGGCTCGGAGCATGCGCACGAACCGTCGCCGAGTCGGGTACCATCACCCCCCGAGTAGACCCCGGCGCCTCTGCTCGCGAGTCGTGCCCATCCCGACACGCAAAGCCGCTCGCGGAGGACCCGAACGGATGCCCAAGTACGTCTTTGTGACGGGCGGAGTCACGAGTTCACTCGGCAAGGGCATCACCGCGGCGAGCATCGGGCGCATCCTCAAGGCCCGCGGCGTCCCGGTCTCCAT
>JBBJNX010000052.1:0-9384 GCA_037721115.1 Candidatus Limnocylindria bacterium | reverse complement strand
CACCTCGCGGACCTGTCCGACGGCGCGGTCCTCGCTTCAAATGGAGTGATGAACCCGCAGATCCGCTTCGGCGAGGACCTGATGAGCCGCGTCTCGTACGCAATGATGCATCCGGAAGGGGCGGCCGAGATGACCGCGGCGGTGCGCACGGCGCTGAACGGCCTGTTGGCCGGGCTCGCGTCGAAGGCGGGGATCAAGCGCAACGAGATCCTCGAGCTCGCGATCGTCGGCAATCCGATCATGCACCACCTGGTGCTCGGCATCGACCCGATCCCGCTCGGATCCGCTCCGTTCGCGCTCGCCACCGACCGGGCGGTCCGCGTGCGTGCCGCCGAGCTCGATCTGAAGGCGCATCCCGGCGCTCGCGTCTACCTGCTGCCGTGCATCGCAGGACATGTCGGCGCCGACACGGCCGGGGTCATCCTCGCCGAGACTCCGCACCGGGGCGAGGTCGTCAGCCTCGTCGTCGATGTCGGCACGAACGCGGAGATCATCCTCGGGAACCGCGATCGCCTGCTCGCCGCCTCGAGCCCGACGGGCCCAGCCTTCGAAGGAGCTCAGATCAGCGGCGGGCAGCGCGCGGCGCCCGGCGCCATCGAGCGCGTCAGGATCGATCACGAGACGCTGGAGCCCCGGTTCAGGGTGATCGGCTCGGACGCCTGGTCGGATGAACCGGAGTCAAGCGAGACCAGCCGCGAGATGGGCCCGTCCGGGATCTGCGGATCTGGGATTGTCGAGGTCGTGGCGGAGCTCTTTCTGGTGGGTGTCATCACGCCCGATGGAGTGATCGACGGGTCGTTGGCCGCCCGCACGCCGCGGGTCATCGCCGATGGCCGAACATTTTCGTATGTACTCCACGACGGTTCGGGCGTCGGTCGGCCGCGCATCGTCGTGACCCAGAACGACGTCCGTGCCATCCAGCTGGCGAAGGCAGCCCTGTACGCTGGCGCGCGCCTGCTGATGGACCATCTCGGGATCGAGACCGTCGACGAGATCAGGCTGGCGGGAGCATTCGGTAGCCAGATCGATCCGCTCCACGCCATGGTCCTCGGACTCATCCCGGATTGTGATCTCGCGCACGTCAGATCGGCCGGCAACGCCGCGGGAACGGGCGCACTCATCGCGCTGTTGTCCCGTGCCGCCCGGGACGAGATCGAGCGCGTCGTCCGTACCGTCGAGAAGATCGAGACCGCCGTCGAGCCTCGCTTCCAGCAGCATTTCGTGGAGGCGATGGCGTTGCCGCACCGGACGGCGACCTATCCGCACCTGTCCGCAGTGCTCGAGCTTCCGGAGCGCCTGACCAACATCGGTACTGGTGGACGGTCCGAGCGACGCCGCCGCCGGTCGGACGTGGCGTCGCGCCCGAGCTCGGAGTTCTGATCATGCTCTTCCGCCGTCGACCCAAGATCTCTGCCGCCGCGACCGAGGCGCTTGCTCGCGTCCTCTCCGCGCCGACCTTCGAGCTCCTCCCACTCAAGGCCGCGATCCATCACACGACGTTCCTGCCGCCCGGCGCGCGGGTCTCAGTGACCGCCTCCCCGGCCAAGGGGATCGAAGCCACGCTCGCGTTGTGCGAGCATCTCCAGGCAGATGGCTTTCGCGCAGTGCCGCACCTATCGGCCCGGATGGTACGCGACCGCGCCCACCTGACCGACATCGTCGCCCGGCTGAAGGCAGCCGGCGTCGACAGTGCGTTCGTCGTCGGAGGCGACGCGAAGTCGCATGGCGAGTACCCCGATGGGCTGTCGCTCCTTCGCGGGATGAGCGAGATCGGTGATCGCATCGGCGAGATCGGCATCCCCTGCTACCCCCAGGGTCATGAGTTCATCCCGGACCACCCGCTTTTGGAGGCGCTCCGTGAAAAGGCCGCGTACGCCACGTACATGACCACGCAGCTCTGCTTTGATCCGGTCGCGATCGTGTCGTGGCTCGCGGCCCGACGGTCCGAGGGCCTCTCGCTGCCGGCGCACATCGGCGTGCCGGGCGTCATGGAGCCGCACAGGCTCCTCGCCATCAGTGCACGAATCGGCGTCGCCGACACGCAGCGCTTCCTCAGCAAGAACGTGCGGTTGGTGGCGCGACTGGTGCGTTCCGCCGGATTCTTTCGACCGGATGCGCTGCTCGAGGGGCTCGCCCCGCATGTCGCCGACCCGGACATGGGGATCTCCGACCTGCACGTTTACACGTTCAACGCGGTCGAGGTGACGGAGGGCTGGCGGCGCCGCTACCTTGCGTCGCTTGGTCGCCTGAGGCCGTCGGCAGCCGAGGCACGCCCCACCGCTGATGGTGCGGCCCGATGACGTTCCCGTCCGACCTGAGCATCGCCCGATCCGTCACGCCGCGCCCGATCGCCGATGTGGCACGAGATCTTGGACTGCGTGACGAAGAGATCGAGCCATATGGCCGCACCAAGGCGAAGATCACCCTTGACGCCATCCGCCGGCTCGAAACGGAAAACGCGCGTGGCAAGTACGTCGTTGTGACCGCCATCACGCCCACACCTCTCGGCGAGGGCAAATCGACGACCACCGTTGGGCTGGCGCAGGGTCTCAACAGGATCGGCCGCAAGGCCGCGGTATGCATCCGTCAGCCGTCGCTCGGACCGGTCTTCGGGATCAAGGGCGGGGCAGCCGGGGGTGGCTACAGTCAAATCCTGCCGATGGACGACTTCAACCTGCATCTGACCGGCGACGTGCATGCCATCGGCGCAGCGCACAACCTCGCGGCTGCGTTCCTCGACAACAGCCTCCATCACAAGAACCCGCTCGGAATCGATCCGCATTCGATCCTGTGGCCGCGCGTGGTCGACATCAGCGACCGATCGGTCCGGCGCACGATCATCGGTATCGGCGGCCGGGAGAACGGCGTCCCGCGCGAAACGGAGTGGCAGATCACCGTCGCCTCCGAGGTGATGGCGGCCCTGGCGCTGACGAGCGACATCCACGATCTGCGCGCCCGCTTGGGCCGGATGGTCCTCGCGATGCGTACCGACGGAACGCCGGTGACCGCCGACGACCTCAAGGTTGCCGGGGCGATGACGGCCCTCCTGACCGATGCCATCAAACCAAACCTGCTCCAGACCCTTGAGGGCGGTCCGGCGTTCGTCCACTGCGGCCCGTTCGGGAACATCGCCCACGGTAACAACTCGGTACTTGCTGACCGGATCGCTCTGGCCACCAACGAGATTGTCTGCACGGAGGCCGGCTTCGGGGCGGACATGGGTGCCGAAAAGTTCTTTGATATCAAGTGCCGCGCGTCCGGCATCCGGCCGGATGCGGCCGTCGTCGTGGCCACCATCCGCGCCCTCAAGATGCATGGGGGCGTCGGTAAGATCGTCGCGGGCGCATCGCTCGATCCGGCGTTCGCCGTGGAGAACGTCGCGGCCGTCCGAGCCGGAGCCGCAAACCTCGCCAAGCAGATCGAAAACGTCCTGGCCTTCAACGTCCCGGTGGTCGTTGCGATCAACGTGTTTCCGACGGATACCCCTGCGGAGATCGAGGCGGTTCGTGAGGCCGCGCTCGCGGCAGGTGCCCGTGACGCGGTCATCGCGACCCACTTCACGGATGGCGGTGCGGGCGCAGAGGCGCTCGCCGAGGCAGTGTGGGAAGCGGCGCAGGTCGGCGCGCCCGACTTCCGGTTCCTCTATCCGGATGACGCTCCGCTTGTGGAAAAGATCGAGACGATCGCCTCGACCATGTACGGCGCGGATGGAGTGGATCTGGCCCCGGCCGCCGCGAAGGCCCTGCGCCGATACGAGGGACTGGGCTTCGGGCATCTCCCGATCTGCATGGCGAAGACGCAGGCGTCGCTGAGCCACAATCCCGCGCTCAGGGGTCGCCCGACTGGGTTCCGGGTGCCCATCAGGGACGTCGCGCTGTCCGCCGGCGCTGGATTCGTCACCCCGTTGGTCGGTGACATCCGGACGATGCCGGGGCTGCCATCGCGGCCGGGCGGGGAGAATATCGAGATCGACGCCGACGGCAACGTCGTCGGCCTGTTCTAATGTCTCGCGCCGTAACGGACTTCATGCTTGCGCTCCCGCAGCATATATACGTATAGACGCTCAGGCCCCGCGGCGATCAGTCGACCGAGATGCTCCCGAAGATCAGGACCTTGCGCTCAAGGTCGAAGACCGCCTTGTCACTGCGCTTGATCAGCCTGAGGATGACATCAGCGTCATGGGCGGTGGGACGCAACACGTATTCATCGGCGCCGTTGTCAAGGATGAGCTGAAGCGTGAACGCGCCAGGTTCGCCGCGCTCGGCCTCCGTCCACGACGCCTGAACCTGCGTGACTTCTCGGATTAAGATCTTGCGCTCAGTGATCTGCTCCATGGAAGTACCTCAATCTGTGCACTGGGTGGATGGGATGTGATCGGCTTGGCCCGTCGCTAGCCTATACCAGGCGTCTCGAGTCGGACGTCGAAGCACACGCGACCGCATCGCGACGGCTCACAGCGTACGGTCCTCCGTCCAGCGGGCGACGTTGCGCAGGATCATGTCCGGGCGAGCGTAGCCATCGCACAGAATGCGGTGGTATAACGCCTCTTCGGCCGAGCGCAGCGGTTCGCTTGTCGTGGCGCGATAGGCGTCGAGATTGATCCCTTCCAGGAGTGGGCCGAGCGCGTCCACCAGGAGGTCGAGGGTCCCGCTGCCCTCGTCGAACTGCTCCTTGTTCCTCCACACGATGTCGGCGGGCAGCAGATCCTCGCACGCCATGCGCAGCACCCATTTCTCCACGTGGCGACCGTCGGCCATCGTCCGCAGCTTCAGCTCAGCTGGGACGCTGAGGGCGAGCGCGATGAATTCGGTGTCCAGGAATGGCACGCGTCCCTCGAGGCCGTGGAGCATCGTCAGGCGGTCGACGCGCTGGAGGTTGATGTTGTGCAAGGTGGAAACGGAGCGACCGAGCTCCTGGTGCAGCATGGCGGCATCGGTCGAGTCCTTGTGATAGGCGTACCCGGCGAACAGCTCGTCCGCACCCTCGCCGGTGAGAATCACTTTCACCCGTTCGGCTGCCAGGCGCGAGCAGAAGTAGGTCGGGATTGCGCTGCGCACCAGATCCTGGTCCCACGACTCGAGCGCGTGGATGATCTCAGGCAGCTTCTCGACCACCTCTGCGGAGGTCATCAGGTACTCGTGATGGATCGATCCGATGTGAGCGGCAACCCGTCTCGCCGCGATGATGTCGCGCGATCCGGCCAGGCCAACCGAAAAGGTATGCAGCTCGTCGACGTGCTTCCGGGCCATCGCGGCGATAACGCTCGAGTCCAGTCCGCCGGAGAGAAATGCACCGACCGGGACGTCGCTCATCAGGTGTGAGGCGACGGCGTCCTCCAAGCCTTTTCGCACGAGACTCACATGGTCCTCGACCGACCGATCGACGGGAGGCGCGGTCGGTACCTGGTAGTAAGGAACGAAACCCTCACGGCTGTCGAAGTAGGTGCCGGGCGGGAACTCATGGAGCTCGTCGACCCAATCGGCGAGCGCTTTCATCTCCGACGCGAAGGCCATGACCGGCCGCGCGGATCCATCGATCCCGCGACCGTAGTACAGCGGCTTGATCCCGATGGGATCACGCGCAAGAAACAAGTGCTCGTCGTCGCAGATGGCGAACGCGAACATGCCCGCCAACGCCGCCGGGGTGTCCGTGCCGCGCTCTTCGTACAGGTGCAGGATCGCCTCGTTGTCGCTCGTCGTCGTGAGCATGTGGCGATCGGCCAGGTCATCGCGGAGGGCCGCGAAGTTGTAGATCTCGCCGTTCGCGACAATGGCCATGGCGCGCGTCTCGTTGTACAGCGGCTGCGCGCCACCTTCAGGGTCCATGATCGCAAGCCGACGATGGCCAAGGACGCCGTTCGACTGAACGTGCACGCCGGCCCCGTCCGGGCCCCGGTGCCGAATGCCATCCATGGCGCGCTCGGCGAGGACGCGGTCCGATGCGCCCCAGATTCCGGCGATGCCACACATGCCGCGTCATCGTACCTGATTGCATCTCATGCCATAGGTATTGCATCTGACGCATCAATCTGCCAATGTGCGCGGGTGCCAGACGAGCATCCGAGCAGTCTCCGTCGCGCTCTTGCGCTCCTGGATGCGCTGGCCTCGGACGACGCCGTCGCCCACGGCGGTTGGGGCGTGAACCGCCTGGCGGCTCACGAGGGTCGCGACCAGAGCCAGGTATCGCGCACGCTCCGCGTCTTCGCTGATGCGGGCTACGTCGAGCGCGACCCGGAATCGATGACGTACCGCATCGGCTGGCACGTGTTTGCGCTCGCGGCCAAGGCGGCCGACCAGCGCCTGATCGCGGCGGGCGGGCCGATCCTTCGCCGGCTGGTCGAGAAGGACCTCGGGGAACGGATCCACCTCTCGGTCCTCCAGGGCTCCGAGGTCCTGACGGTGCTGACCCAGTCGCCGCCGCACGCTGTCCAGACCGTGGCCTGGGCCGGGCGCATGGTTTCGGCGCACAACACGTCGTCCGGCCGCGCATTGCTCATCGATCTCGAGCGCGCGGAGATCGAAAGGATGTTCGCGGGCGTCGCGTTCGGTGTCGGCGGGCCTAACGCCCCACGTGACGTCGAGGCGCTCTATGAGCGGATCCTAACCGCACGCCGCGCCGGCTACGCCATCGTCGACGAGGAGTTCGAGCCAGGTCTGGTGGCGGCGGCAGCACCCGTTCGCGACTTTCGCGGCGGCGTGATAGCCGCACTCAACGTGTCCGCCCCGAAGTTCCGCCTGTGGAATCGCCTGCCGTTTGCCGGTCAAGCGATCAAGTCAGCAGCCGATGAGCTGTCAGCACAGCTGGGCTGGGATGGGGTGCGCGCCAGTCAGCTTGTCGGTGCCCACGTCCCGTCCGAAGTGCCGGCATGACGATCTTCGACTATGTCTCGCGGCAGGGCGATCGGCTCTTCGGCGCAGCCCTCGAGCACATAGGGATCGTGCTCATCTCGGTGTCGATATCGACCGTCATCGGAGTTGCCCTGGGGGTCCTGACCTATCAGACCCAGAGGCCCCGCCTGATCGCGTTGGGCGTCACCGGCATCTTTCTTACCATACCCTCGTTCGCTCTCTTCGGGCTCCTGATCGGACCGCTCGGGCTGGGGGCGACGCCGGCGGTGGTGGCGCTGGTGATGTACGGGCTGCTGCCGATCGTGCGCAACACGATCGTCGGCCTGCGCTCGGTCGACCCGGCCGTGGTCGAATCGGCGCAGGGGATGGGCATGGGCCGCTATCGCCGCCTGCTGCGCATCGAGCTGCCACTGGCCTGGCCAATCATCATCACCGGCATCCGGGTCGCCGCCGTGATCATCGTCGGCATCGCGGCCATCGCAGCGGTGGTGAATGGACCCGGCCTGGGCAAGGACATCTTCCGGGCGCTGGCGCGGTTCGGCACGCCGACCGCGCTGCCGCAGGCCCTGAGCGCGGTGCTGGGCATCATCATCATCGCCATCCTCATCGATCTTGTATTTACAGTCGTCGCCCGACTGACCACCTCGAGAGGAATACGTGCCTGACATGACCACGAGCGCTGCGACCAAGGGCAATCAGACGAACGGCAAAGAGTCGATGATCAGCCTCCAGCAGCTGACGAAGGTCTTTCCGGGACAGGCAAAACCCGCGGTCGAGGCTCTCGACATGGAGATCCCGGCCGGCGAGATCGTCGTCCTGGTTGGCCCGTCCGGCTGCGGCAAGACGACCACCATGCGCCTCATCAACCGGCTCATCGAGCCGACCTCCGGCCGCATCATCCTCGAGGGCGAGGACGTCACCAAGGTCAACCCGGACAAGCTCCGGCGCCGGATCGGGTATGTCATCCAGCAGATTGGCCTGTTTCCGCACCAGACGATCTCGGACAACATCGCCACGGTCCCCAGGATGCTGGGCTGGGACGAGAAGCGCATCAGGGCACGGGTGGACGAGCTCCTGGCGATCGTGGGACTCGACCCGGCGGCCTACCGCGACAGGTATCCGAAGCAACTGTCGGGCGGTCAGCGTCAGCGCGCCGGCGTTGCGCGAGCCCTCAGCGCGGACCCACCGGTGATGCTGATGGACGAGCCGTTCGGCGCCATCGATCCGATCACCAGGGATCGCCTCCAGAATGAGTTCCTGCGCGTCCAGGAGACGATCCGCAAGACCATCATCTTCGTGACCCACGACATCGACGAGGCGATCAAGATGGGCGACCGCATCGCCATCCTGCGCGAGGGCTCGCAGATCGCCCAGTACGACACGCCTGAACGGATCCTGTCCGCACCGGCCGATGAGTTCGTCGGGGACTTCGTCGGCGCCGGTGCCTCGCTGAAGCGCCTCAACCTGACGCGTGTCCGCGACATCGAGCTGAGCGACTGGCCGATCGCGCGGATCGACAGCACGCGGGACGAAATCCTCTCGGCGCTGCGGGCCTCTGACAAAGGTGCGGTCTTGCTCCTCGACGAAGCGCGGCGACCCGTGCGTTGGGTTGCTGGGCGCGAGCTCCAGCGCGATGACCGTCCCCTCACGGAAATCGGGTTGCCGCCCGAGGCTCTTGTGCAGCCGAACGCCACCCTGGCCGATGCGCTCAATGAGATGCTCAAGTCGCGTTACGGTTGTGCAACGGTCGTCGATGACGCGGGCGTGTACCAGGGGAGTGTCGACTTCGCGACGGTGAGCGCGGAGATCCAGGAGATGCGGCGCGACGCGCGCGAGCGGTCGCGCGCCGAAGCTGACCAGATGCACGCCGCAGAGGCGGCGAAGGCCTGATGGCGGTCGTCGGTCCGCCCGCCGGTGACCTGGGCGTTGAGGACACGTCGCGCGTTGCTGGCACGGATCTCAGCGCGGCATCGGTCGTCGTCGGTGGGACCGATGTGCTGCGCGGCCGCCGGGCGAGCCTCATCGGTTACCTGGGTCTGCCGGTGGCCCTGGCCGCCGTCTGCGTCATCATGTTCCTCTGGGTCGGAGCACAGGACCTGGGCAGCGCCGAGCGCCGACTGCTGAACGTGGACAGGATCTCGGTTGCCTTTGCTCGGCACATGGCCCTGACAGTCGTCTCGACCATTTTCGTGATCCTGATCGCGGTGCCGCTCGGTGTGCTGCTGACGCGACCGGCCGCGCGCCATCTCATGCCGCCGGTGATCGCGGTCGCGAACATCGGCCAGGCGGTCCCGTCCATCGGCGTGCTGGTGATTCTGGCGCTCGTCTGGACGTTCGGCTTCTGGCCGTCGATCATCGCGCTGGTCGCCTACTCGATCCTGCCGGTGCTTCGCAACACGATGGTCGGACTGCAGCAGGTCGATCAGTCGGTGATCGAGGCCGGCCGTGGCATGGGCATGACGAAGGGTGCGGTGCTGCGAAGGATCGAGCTGCCGCTGGCCGTGCCCGTCATCCTCGCCGGTGTGCGGACGGCCCT
>JBBJNX010000051.1:0-9469 GCA_037721115.1 Candidatus Limnocylindria bacterium | reverse complement strand
GCTGGGACGGATGCATTGCGCGATCTGCTGCCGATGCCCCGCGCTGGTCGGACATGGCGCTTCCTGGGCGATTCAGCCACGTAGCCGTGCGGTGGTCAAAACTTGATGCGAACGGTGATCGTCGACCTTGGCGAGCAGCGGTCAAAGCCGTCGGCCTCGACGGAGTTCATCGAGCCGCCGCATACGGCTCCTGAGGTCGGTAGCCGACGCCCCGCACCGTCTCGATGTAGCGCGGCGAAGTCGCGTCGTCTCCGAGCTTCGCTCGCAGCCGCCGGATGAACACCCGAAGCGAGTCCAGGTCGGCGAACTCGTCACGACCCCAGACGCGGGCGGCCAGCCGCTCGTGGGGGACGATCCAACCGGCGTCTACGACGAGCAGTTCGAGGACGCGCCACTCGGTCGCCGTGAGCGCCACTCGCTCGCCTGCGACGCGGACTTCCCGTGCATCGGTGTCGATCGCGACGGCGTCCCGAACTGGCACGTACTGCTCGTACACGCCGGATCTACGGCTCCCAATTCATTGGGAGTGATCAGCGCGTCCCTAGTTCTGATGTAGCCGAGTTCATTCGTCGCGATGGTTGATCCTGTATCCGCAGCGCGCCCCGGGACACTACTTCCGAACGAAGGCAAGTTCCACCGTCGCCTCCCGAGCCGTCGGTCACGCCGGAGAGGAGCGTCTGATCGCCGTATCCGTTCGCAACAGGAGCATCCGCATTCATGAAGCTCTATCCGGACCCACCGTATCAGTACTCGGCGACCGCGCACGGTCTCGTGTTCACCGCCGGCGCATGCCCGCTCGACGCCGAGGGACGTGTCGTCGCGCCCGGCGATCTGGAGGCGCAGGCGAAACAGACGGTGGATAACCTCATCGCCGCGCTCGCTGCCACGGGTGCCGGCCCCGAGGACATCATCAAGACGACGATCTTCGTAGCGACGCAGGACCGATCCGACTTAGTGCGGGCATGGGCAGTCGTGTCGGCACGCCTGGGTACAGCACCAAGCACCCTGCTTGGCGTTTCGATCCTCGGCTACCCGAATCAGCTGGTAGAGGTAGAGGCTGTCGCTGCCGTCGATTGAGCGTCAGGCATCGAGTTAGCTGGCCGCGTTGGCCGCCAGGTCACCGTCCGTTGGGATTGAGGCCGCGGATGCGAGCCACGCGGTCATGCCGCATCGAGCCGACCTGATCCACTGCCGGAGCGCTGGTCCTCACCCGCGGCCTCGCGGTCGGAACGGCCTTCTGGCGGCATAGCGCATCAGGCCGTTGCTCGAGCAAGAGTGAGCATTAGACCGTCGCTAGCCTCCTCACTCCACAATAGTGTCATCCACCGCGCGCCGGAGCTCCTCCGCACGAGCGCGCAGGCCGCGGAAGTAGTCCGAACCCGTGATCTCGGCCACTTGCCGCACTTGGCGAGCCTCGTCGATCTCGATGCGAAGCTCGTGAACCTGGGCCCGCAGTCGCTCTTCGCGCGCCCTGAGCTCCTGCGCCATTCGGCTGAAGGTGCGCGCGAGGAGCCCGAGAGCGTCGGATCGGGAAGCGAGCGCCTCGAGGGACCGTGGCTCGAACGTCCCGGCCTCGAGCGCGCTCGCGGCACCGATGACGCTCTCCACCTGCTCGAGGTATTCGAGCTCGAGGTCGCGGAGGCGCTTGCCGGCAAGGGAGGCACCGACGCGAGCGTGGAGCAGTGCCGCGTTGAACGGCTTCGGCAGGTAGTCGGTGGCGCCAAGCTCGATGCACCGGACGGCGGCATCCAGCTCATCGATGCCGGAAATGACGATGACCGGCACGTGGCGCAGGGCCTCGGTGGCCTTGATGACGGCGAGTGTCGCGAAACCGTCCATCTCCGGCATGACGAGGTCCAGGAGGACGACGTCGAAGGATCGATGCGTCAGCCGCTCGAGCGCCTCGCGCCCGTTCGAGGCCTGTTCCGCCTCGTGGCCGTCGCGCTCGAGGGCGGCGCGGAGCACGCGCCGGTTCATCTCGCCATCGTCGACGATCAGGATGCGTCCGCCGGAGGGCTTAGTCGGCATGGCCGGCCTGCTCGCGCTCGCGGCCCACCGCCTCGCAGACGGCGGTCAGCTCATGGCGGATGGCGTCGACGCGCGCCGGTGCGTCGGGAACGGCGCCGGCCGTGAGATCGGCTTCGAGCGCTTGGCACAGCTCTGCGAGCGATGTCGCGCCGACGTTCATCGCGTTCGACTTGAGCGAGTGGGCGGCGCGCCGGAGCGCGGCGGAATCCGGCGCGGTCTCGAGCTCGGCGAGGTACTGGTCGGCATCGGTAAGGAAAGCGTCAAGAAGCTCGGCGTAGAGGGTCGGGTCGCCGCCGGTCAGGGCGCGCAGGTCGTCGAGCGCTACCCGGTCGAGGGGCTCAGGCATCGGGCCGGGCCGGGCTGCGGCGAAGGGCCTCGGCCAGCTCGGCCGGGCGAATCGGCTTGGACAGGTAGTCGTCCATGCCCGCAGCAAGCGTCATCTCGCGGTCCTCGGCCATCGCGTTCGCAGTGAGCGCCACGATGCGCGGACCCGCGCCATCCCAGCGCTCGCGGATGCGATGCGTCGCCTCGAGGCCGTCAATCTCGGGCATCTGGATGTCCATCAGCACGACGTCGTACGTGGTTCGCTCGACGGCCTCGACCGCCTCACGGCCGTTCGTCGCCACGTCCGCGGTGTAGCCCATGCGCTCGAGGAGGATGAGCGCGACGCGCCGATTCATGACGTTGTCCTCCGCGAGGAGGATCCGGAGCGGGTGCTCGTCCGCCAGGCGTCCGACGCCCTCGCGTACGGCCGACGCCGGCGGCCGTGGTGGAGCGGGCGCCGCCCCGAAGACTTCGGCCAGCAGGTCGTGGAGCGAGGACGGCTTCACCGGTTTCGTAAGGCTGGCGATGATCGACGGGTCGCCTCGTTCGCTCCCGCCAACCGACGACAGGATGATCACCGGGATGGGCGAGCCTGGCCGAAGCTCCCGGAGCGCGGCCGCGAGGGCGACGCCGTCCATCTCGTCCATGTGCAGGTCGAGCAGCGCGATCTCGAAGGGCTCGCCGGCGCCAACCCATTCGAGCGCTTCACGAGGACTGCCCGTCGATCGAGCCTCAAGGCCCCACCGACGCAGCTGTATCTCGAGGGTTCGCCGGTTCGTGGCGTTGTCATCGACCACGACGGCCCGTTTGCCGGCCACGACGCCCGTCTCGCGAATCGTGGTCGGAACTGATCCAGCCTCAGCGACGGGTGCGCGCGTCACGAGCGTGAATGTCGTCCCGTGTCCGGGCACGCCGGCCGAGGAGGCCGTCAGCGAGCCGTCCATCAGCTCCGCGAGGCGACGACTGATCGCCAGACCGAGACCGGTGCCGCCGTAGCGGCGCGAGACGGAGGCATCGACCTGGCTGAACGACTGGAAGAGGCGGTCCATTCGCTCGGGCGGGATCCCGATCCCCGTGTCGCGAACCTCGATTGTCAGCTCTTGGCGGCCGTCGGCGAGACTCCGACCGTCGACCGACAGGACTACCTCCCCCACGTCGGTGAACTTCACGGCATTGGAGAGCAGGTTGAGGATGATCTGACGCAGGCGGCCGGCGTCGCCCACGAGGGCCGCCGGCAGATCGGGCCCGGGCTCGTAGGCGAGCTCGACGCCCTTTGACGCCGCGGTGGGAGCGAGGACATCGAGGGCCCCCTCGATGATGCGGTGCGGAGCAAAGGGTGCGGCCTCCAGCTCGACACGGCCGGCCTCGATCTTCGAGAAGTCGAGGATGTCGTTGATGATCGTGAGGAGCGCCTCGCCGGAGGTCCGAATCATCTCGGCGTACTCGTGCTGCTCGTCGCTCAGGTCGGTGTCGAGGAGGAGGCCCGTCATGCCTATCACGGCGTTCATCGGCGTGCGGATCTCGTGGCTCATGACCGCGAGAAAGGCGCTCTTCGCCGCCGTGGCCGCATCAGCGTTGCGGCGGGCCTCCACGAGCTCGCTGATGTCGTGGTAAAGCGCGTACGCGCCGACCTTCTCGCCGGCGATCGTAATCGGCGCCGCGCGGACCTGGACGTCGACGAGAGTCCCGTCCTTGCGCATGCGGCGCGCGACGAGGCTGGCCTGGTTCCGGATGGCCTCGCGCGTGATCTCGAGCGCCTCGTCCCGGAGCCCCGGATCGGGGGCAACGAGATCGTCGATGTGCCGACCGAGCGCCTCCGCGGCGGTGTATCCGAACAGCTGCTCGGCAGCGGGGTTCCAGCGGGTGACGATGCCGTGCGTGTCGATGATCACCACCGCAGTCGGACTGACGTCCGTGAGCGACCCGAAGTACTCCTTTTGTGCCTCGAGCTCGCTGATGTCGTGGTAGATCGCGATCATCCCAATTTGCTCGCCGTCGCGGGCCACCGGCGCAACATTGAGCTCCACGTCGATCAGGTGTCCGTCCCGATGCATGCGGCGCGTGACCGCGCGCAGGCGGCCGGTCTCCTGCGCTCGCCGACTGAAGCTCGCTGCCTCGGCACGCACATCGTCGCCGCTCGCGATGAGATCGTCGATCGGCTTGCCGATCGCCTCCTCGGGGGTGTAGCCGAAGAGGCGCTCGGCGGCCGAGTTCCACGACGTGACCCGGACCTCGTTGTCGGCCGTCACGATCGCCGAGGGGCTGAGATTTAGGATCGACTCGTAGTAGGCGGCCAGGGGCCTGTCCCTCGGCAGATCCGCCGTCACGTCCGGGCCTCCGGGGTGGTCGGTGCGAGTCGAACTGAAATCGCGCCGCGAGTGACCGGAACAACCGCCGAGTCACGACCTTCATCGATGTGGATGCGACGTACCGAGCCCGCAGCGTCGACCTCCACGCGCGACGGCCACGGGGTCGACTCGCCCGCGGGACCGATCCGATGCGTCCAGACCTTCAGCTCATCGGTCTCGTGCGCCGGCACCCTGACCTCGAGTGACCCCAGCCGGCGACCGTCGTCGATCACGACCTCGCCGTTGGCCGCGGCGAGAGGCTCGCGCGTTCCGTTGACGTGGACCGCGGCCGACAGTGACCTTCCGGTCGCCACGACGGAGAGCGTTGCCTGGCTTGAATGCTCGGTCGAGCGAAGCTCGATGACCATCCTTGGCCGGAAGGCTCCACGGTGCCACGTGACGAGGCCGACGACCACGATGATGAGCGCGGCGAGCAGCGCGGCTACGCGTTCGAGCGGCCCGTCCCAGATAACCAGGCCATGGAGCGCCACCGCGCCGGCGTAGATTCCGAACACGCTGAGGACGACCGGCCACGCTCCGAGCACTCGCCAGCTCGTGCGCGGTACGCACTCGCCTCTACGTCGGCTGGCGGCCAGGAGTAGCATGGGGAAGGCCCCGCCCAGGGCTGGGACCGCCAAGGCCCCGACCAGGCTCAGAGGCGCGGAGAACGACGCATGGCCGGAGACGAGCATCAGCTCGACGGCGATGAACACGAGAAGCACGGGGGTCGAGCGCAGCAGGGGGAGGCCCCACGCCGAGACGGCTCGAGCAGTAGGCCGGCGCGCTTGCCAAGCCCCGACAAGCTCCCCTGTCTGGTTATAGAGGCCCAGCGCCACGTGAAGCGAGGTCATGCCCATCGCGAGCACGACGTACAGCGAACCGAGGACGAGGACCAGCGGCCCCGCCACCTCGGCAAGTGGCGTGATGGCGGTTCCCTCGAAGCCCACCAACCGATCCGCCGCGACCGATCCATTGATTGCCAGCACCACGGCACTGTAGATCGCAACCACCCCGACCATCGCCGCGACGTTGCCCCACAGCAGCGACCGGCCGCCCGGGTCCCGGCGCAGGACCAGCTTCGCGGCGTTGCCCGCGGACGCGTGCCCAAAGTAGGACGCCATCACGACGCCGAAGACGAGCGTCATGACGCCGCCGTCGAGGGCTCGACCGTCGAAGGGAGGAATCCCGCCGGCGAGGAGCAGCTCCGGCTGAACATGAGCCAGGCCCAAGCCGACGAGAGCCGCGATGAGGATGAGATTCATCGCACCGACCACCAGCGCCGATGCAACGGTCGAGTCGAGGGACTCGCGTCGCACGATTAGAATGACCACCGCGAACAGCAGCGCGACCCAGACGGGCGTGCCGACGCTCGTCGCCTCGGAAAGCACCGATGCGAAGCCCGTGGCCAGCGCCACGAGGGCCAGGACGTTCACGCCAAGCAGCGCGATCGTGACCGTGACGCTGCTGAGCCGGCCGAGCAGGTCGTCGACGAGACGCCCGAAGTAGGAGGTGCCGTAGCGCATGCTGCCCGTGCGCGTGATTGCCTCGACGAGGGCCACGATCGTCACCACGTTGACGGTACCGAAGACGGCGAGCACGCCGATCCCAGCGAGCGGCCCGATCCCTGCCAATGCGATCGGCAGCGCCACCACCCCGGCCCCGACCGTCTCGGTCAGGGTGAGGCTGAAGGCAGCCCAGAAGGGCGGCAGACTCTCGAGGCGAGCGGCGAGCCTGGAGCGGTACCACCGAAGTCGATCGCGGAGTCGGAGCCGCTCCGCGAATATCGACGCGATCGGAGCTTGATGCATCCGGCGGTACGCGGCGTCCACCCCCGGCTCGTCCACCCCCAGCACGGCGCGCATGGTCGGCACGACCGACCGGGTGAAGTGGTACTTCTGTCCCAGCCGATGCGCGAGCTCCGCTCGGAGCGGCACGTCGGCAGGCACGAGGTCCGCCCAGGCATCGGCGTAGCGTTCGATGTCCTGGATCGTTGGGGCCAGCGGTGGATCGCGCCCATCGGCGAGCGCATGAAGGAAGGCACGCTCCAACTGCGCCTCCGATCGACCCGTCTGGTAGCGTGCCATGGCACGGCGTGAGCGGGCGACCAGCAGGGCAACACGGCTCTCGATTGCGAAGAGCAGCGCCCCGGCGCGCCTGGCGGGCAGGCCATCAAGCAGATCGTCGCGAGAGAAGAGAGCCCCGCGGTCAGCCAACGCGGGTCGGTTGCGTCAGGAGGACTTCCGCAATCTGACGGTACAACGTTGTCAGCGGGTGGTCCGGAAAGCGCATGGCGAAGACGCTCTCGCTGGCGAGTCGCATCAGCTCTTCCGAGTGCGGGAGCACCGCGGCCACCTCGCATCCGTAGGCTTCACGCACTCGGACGGCCACCTCACTGGCAGTCAAGTGCTGGGGAACTTTGTTGACGACGATGAAGATACGCGGCACCGCCAGCTCGCGGGCCACGCGGACCGTCACCCCAGTGCCTTCGTAATCCTGGCGGTCCGGCCGCATGATGACCAGCAGCGTGTGCGAGATCACGAGAGAGAGCAGCGTTTCCTCGTTGAGCCCGGGGTGCGTGTCAATGAGCAGCACGTCCAGGGACAGCTGGTCGACGAGCTGCCGAAGTCCGTGCGTCAGGCGCTGCGCGTCGTATCCCTCGCGCAGTATCCGGGCAATCTCTCCGGGCTCCATGCTGGAGGGGATCAGAAAGAGACGTCCCGCCGAGGGGGCGCCGAGGCGCTCGCCGATGTCGATCGCCACGTCCGTCAAATCCCGGCCGTGCCACAGAAAGTCGTTCAGGGACGCATCGATCTCGTCCCCCGCGAGGCCGAACAGCACATGAATCCCGGGCGACTGGATATCGGCGTCGATCACACCCACCCGAAGCCCCTTGTCCGCAAGGACGGCGGCGACGTTCGCGGTCGTGTTCGACTTTCCCGTGCCACCACGGAACGAGTGCAGCGACACAATCACCGCCATGGGGCTGATCGTCCGGCATTCGTCAAGTGGTGCCGGAGCAGCTCGCGATGCGGCTCGGCGTTGTCCATGGAACTGTTCGCACGCTGAACTCCAAGGGTCAGATCACGGTTCTGCGGGCGGTGGCTCGGACGTAGGAGGGGTCCAAGGAAAGCTTGCGAGGCTAGATTCATGATGGCGCTGATCCCGAGGACGGCAGGCGGGAACCGACTACAGCAGTCGCTGCGCCGGTCTGCTGAAGTGGAAAGGATTCAGCCGGGATAGCGGCGTAGTCCGTCCAACTCGTGAAAAGACCCTACACCAGATGGACGAAGGGTGTAACGGCCAGCGACCGAGCCAAGAGTCGTCCGATGGCTGTCGATGAGCCTGCGGCGGACGGACCGGAGGTGACACTAGGTGTGGCGGCCGTCGGGTAGGATGACTGGCGTGGACAACACGTAGACACTGCAAAAAGGCATCAGGCAGGGTCATTCGCAGTCCATAGGCTTTCCGCTGTGGGATCGCTGTAGCGAATGCAGAATCGACAAATTCGCTCGCTTTTGAGCGTGAACCGTGCGCCCGTAGCTCAGTGGATAGAGCAGCTGACTTCGGAGCATCCGGGCCGGTGCGCTGTGCTACTGAGCGTGAGCAGGGGAGCGTACAGCGTCGAGTTATCTGCTCTCTTCGAGCACGGCCGGCGAGTTCAGGACGGTCGAGACTTGAGCCAGTTCCTGGCCTTGTTCAGAAACGCCGCTGGGACGCGGGGGCGCGGTAACGACGCCACTCGCTCATCCAGAATCGACTTCTCAATCAACCCTGCGTCCAAGAGGGCCCCCACGAACTCGTAGTCCTTGATCCGCCCGGCGGCCAACTTCGCGGCCGCGAGGTCGTGGCGTTCCAGACACCAGCCGCGACCCGGCGCGGCGCCCGGTGGGGCAAAGGGGACAAGCCGCCCTTCCCAACCCTCCGGAGCAGCAGCCGTCTTGAAGTCCACGCCATCGGCGTAATACCCGAACGTCTCATGGAACGGCGATCCCTGTCCCAGCGAGCCCTCCACCTGGAAGCTCTTGGTTCCGGTCGCATCGTCGTCGAACGGAGCCAGGTCCGCCTCATCGGAGCGGCTCGCCTCGTATGGCAGCGCGGCGTCGTCGTAGGTCGCCAGGATGGCCGCTGAGCCGATGACGAGGAAGTCGCTCTGATTGACGATGCGTGCTGCGGCGCGCAACACGTGCTCGAGCTGCTCGCGTTTCATCCTCCAGCCGCACGCGCTCCGCGCGCCGAGCGGCAGGCCGCCAGGATCGCATGCCGCTCCTCCTCCGAGAGGAGGCCAAGAAACGGGGAGTTCTGTCGCAGCTCACGGGCGAGAGGGTCGGTTGAGTTCATCATGCGCATCACGACTTCTGGGCCGCGATCGATGATGGACAGCCACTGCTCCAGCCATTGGGCGCCGGCCGGCTGGCCAGCCAAGAGCCGCTCGG
Organism: Candidatus Limnocylindria bacterium; assembly: GCA_037721115.1. Taxonomy (GTDB): domain Bacteria; phylum Chloroflexota; class Limnocylindria; order QHBO01; family QHBO01; genus JACDBZ01. Next base: position 336 of record JBBJNX010000051.1, on the reverse strand, counting down.
TCATTCGTCGCGCAGTGGCGAGCGATCCGATGGGATCACGTGCCACGTGAGCGGCCGCGGCACGATGGAGCCACAGCGAGCGCAGCTGGTCCTCGGTGAGCGGCCCGCCTCGGTTGGCTGCGGCCCGCTCCTTCAGGGCAAGAGCATCCGACCGTCGGATCCGACGATGCGTCCCGGCGAGCGTGTACGGCAGTTCGCCACGTGCGCACAGGTTGACAACGTGCTGCACAGTCGTGCCAAGCAGGGCAGCGACCTCTCCAGTCGTGAGCAGGTCGTCTTCGTCACTTCGTGCGGCCATGGCCTCTCGCTAAACCCAAAATATCAAACAGTTAGGCT
>JBBJNX010000050.1:0-9480 GCA_037721115.1 Candidatus Limnocylindria bacterium | reverse complement strand
ACGGGCAGCGTCGAGGCCGGATTCACCTTGCCGGTGCTGGTCTTGATGAAGTCGGCACCGGCGGCCATGGCAAGCACCGATGCGCGGCGCGCGTTGTCGTAGGTCTCGAGCTCACCCGTCTCCAGGATGACCTTGAGATGCGCCTCTCCACACGCCTCCTTGACCGCCACGATCTCGTCATAGACCGATGCGTAATCGCCGGCAAGGAATGCTCCGCGGTCGATGACCATGTCGATCTCATCGGCTCCCATCTCGACTGCCGCACGGACATCGGCCAGCTTGACCTCGAGCGGTGCCTGACCAGATGGAAAGTACGTCGCCACCGACGCGATCTTCACGCCGGATCCGGCGAGCGCCTCCACGGCGGTCGGGATCATGTTCGGGTAGACACAGAGCGCGGCGACTGACGGAATCGAGGGGTCAGAGGGATCGGGGCGCCGGGCCTTGCCGGCCAAGGCGCGAACCTTCCCCGGCGTGTCCTTGCCCTCGAGGGTCGTCAGATCCATCATCCGGATCGCCATGTCGAGCGCCCACAGCTTCGCGTCTTTCTTGATGCTTCGCTTCGCGAGTGACGCCGCTCGTTCCTCGACGCCCACGGCGTCCACCGCCCACACGCGGCCCAGCAGGCTGCCAAGATGCTGATGGCGGCCCGTTGTCAGGTCGCCGCGCCCGTTCGTGCGGGCAGGGATGGTCTTGGTCATCAGCCGTTCATTGTACGTTGCGGTCTGCGATCCCTCGCATCCTCCCGTCGCGGATCATGCGCTCCGCGCCTTGCTGCCAGGCGCTTTCGAGGCCCTGGGCGACCGGCGGCGGCAGGCGCCCCGCTCGATGGATTGGCCAGTAACGCAGGACGACGCGCCAGCTGACGGTGGCCGCCGGCACGGAGCCGAACGTGCGCGCGTCGGTGCTGGCTGCCGGGTTGTCACCACGAAGCACGACGCCGGAATGATCCACGCACACCGCCCGCTTGATCAGCTCGCGGCTCGGATCCCGCGGATCTCGGACCAAGACGACGTCGCCGGCCCGCGGGCCCAGGCGGGCGGCCACGAGGCGATCGCCGGGTATCAGAGTGGGCGTCATGGACCGGCCGCGAACCTGGACCACGTCAAAGTATCGGCGCGTCGCCAGCAGCGCGAGAGGCACGAAGAGAGGCCAGAGCAGGCCCCTCCTCGTCGGTCGGAGGCGGCTCAGGAAGGCCGGCCGTTCACTCGCGTCGCGCCAGGACCACCGGTCGCCTTCCACATCTCATCGATCGTGTCGATCATCGAGAGCAGCTCTTTGGCGGCGCCGGCATCGAGGGACTGCTTCACCTTCGAAGCCTGCTTGGTCGCCTTCCAGAACGTCTCGTGGAGGTCCGGATACTTCTCGACGTGCTCCGGCTTGAAATAGTCGTGCCACAGGACGTCGAGGTGGTGCTTCACGAGCTCGGCGCGCTCCTCCTTGATGTTGATGCAGCGCGCGCGGAAGTGCTCGTCGGTGTTCTGTTCGTATTTCTCGATGATCTTCAGGCACGACTCGGCTTCAATGCGAGCCTGTTCGGGGTCGTAGACGCCGCAGGGGATGTCGCAATGTGCGTCGACGATGCGAGTCGGGCGCAGGATGGAGCGCAGGGTGAGCATCGGTTCTCCTCTCAGGGGCAGGAATCGCTTGCTGCGATTCCATCATTCTCGGTGGTTGCAAGCCGCCTGCCGTACTGGCATCCGTGCGGCGGCGTCACGAGCCCATCACGATGCCGCCGTCGACGCCGAGCACCTGTCCGGTGACGTAGCGTGCCTCGTCGGAGGCAAGATAGACGGCCGCCGCCGCCACGTCATCGATGCTGCCCACGTAGCCCAGGGGGGTCATCGCCCTGAGAGCCTCGGTCGCGGCTGCGGGCAGGTCGGCTGTCAGATCGGTCTCGATCAAGCCGGGGGCGATGGCATTGCAGGTGATTCCGCGGCTCGCCAGCTCTCGCGCGGTTGTCTTCGTGAGGCCGATGAGCCCTGCCTTGGCGGCCGCGTAATTCGCCTGGCCGGCATTGCCCATCCGGCCGGCGGCCGAGCTCATGTTGATGATGCGCCCCCGACGCGCCTTCAACATCGGGCGGGCAATGGCGCGCGTCATCCAGAAGGGGCCTGACAGGTTCGTGCTGATGACGGCATCCCATTCATCGGTGTCCATGCGCATGAGCAGGTTGTCGCGGGTGATACCGGCGTTATTAACGAGGATGTCGATCGTGCCGAGGGCATCGATGGCGACCTTGACGATCGTCTCGCAGGACTCACGACCCTGGCTCGTATCGCCCTGGATGGCGACGGCCCGTCGCCCGACGGCCGACAGTTCGGCCACGACCGCCTCCGCGGCTTCGGCATTGCCCCGATAGTTCACCGCCACATCGGCACCCTGGCGCGCGAACGCCAGCGCGATCGCTCTTCCAAGGCCACGACTGCCACCCGTGACGAGCGCGACTCTACCGGTCAGCTCGAACATCGATCTCCGATCAGGGGTGAGCGACCGCAGCGGCGACATCGGCGCCGACGGGTTCTGGCTGAAACGGACCGAGGCGGGTCTGTGCCCCGGGTGCCAAGCTGCGACGAGACGGATCAGCGGTCCACTCCACCACCGCGGCACCGGCGGTATAGCCGGCGCCGAAGGCCGCCATCAGGAGCTTGTCGCCGGGCTTGATGCGGTCCTCCGCCAGCGCCTCGACCAGCGCCATCGGCACCGATGCGGCACTCGTATTGCCGTAACGCTCGATGTTCAGGTAGGTCTTCTCCGCGGGAATGTTCACGGCGTTCTGAACGCTCTCGATGATGCGCAGATTTGCCTGGTGGAACAGGAACTGATCCACCTCCTCGACGGCCAGGCCCGCGTGGCGCAGCGCCGACTGCGACGACTCGGCGAGCTGGCGAACCGCGTAGCGGTAGACCTCCTTGCCCGCCATGTGCACGAAGTGGCCGCCCTCGGCCACCGTCTGTGGGGTGGTCGGACAGGCAGATCCGCCGGCCGGGAAGATGATCCCCTGGGCGCCGCTGCCGTCGCTGTACATGTCGAGACCCAGGAGGCCGCCGGCCTCGTCGGACGCCGAAACGATCACTGCCCCGGCCCCATCGCCGAATAGCACACAGGTGTTTCGGTCGGTGTAGTCGAGGAAGCGGCTGAGCAGCTCCACACCGATGACGAGGACATTGCGGTACATGCCGCTGCGCACGTAGGCGGTGGCGGTCGCCAGCGAGAAGATGAAGCCTGAGCAGGCGGCCATCACGTCGAAGCCGGCCGCCCGCGTCGCGCCCAGTTGGTGCGCCACCAGCACCGCCGTGGCAGGCATGTAGTAGTCCGGCGAACAGGTGCCGAGGATGACGAGATCGAGCTCGGAGGCATCCGTGCCGGCGACCGCCAGCGCGTCGCGAGACGCGAGCACGCTGAGCGTGGCGGTGGTCTCATCGTCAGCCGCGATGCGGCGCTCGCGGATGCCGGTCCGGCTGACGATCCATTCATCCGAGGTCTCGACCATGGTCGAGAGCTCGTCGTTGGTCATCACCCGCGACGGCGCATACATCCCCCACCCGGTGATCAGTGCGTTGGTGGTCATCGTGGAGCTCCTCCGCAGACCAATGGTCGTGCGGTCATCGGGGGTCGATCTCGAGAATCGGTTGCTTGCGTTTCACCAGCGTGCCGCTCTCGGCAAGAATGCGGGTGACCGTGCCTGCCGCGTCGGACTTGATCTCGTTGAACAGCTTCATGGCCTCGATCAGCCCGACCACCTGGCCACCATTAATCTCGTCGCCCTCGGCCACATAGGCGCGCGCTCCCGGCGATGGCGCCGCGTACCAGACACCGGTCAGGGGCGCGTTCACGAAGCGCATGCCCGGCGACGGCTCGCCGAAGGGAGTGAGCCCGTCATTGGCCGATGCGGGCGGCGGCACGGGAACGGCTGCCGGCGGCGCCACGGCCGCGGCGCTTGGCGGCCGTGCACGCGAGAGTCGCACGCGCAGGTCTCCCGCTTCGACCTCCAGCTCGTCCAGTCCTGCCTGCTCGAATGCGGGGCCGAGCAGATCGACGGCGTCCAGGATGGGGTCACGATTGGCCATCAGGCGTCATACTGGCGGAAGACGAGCGTGGCATTGTGCCCGCCGAATCCAAAGCTGTTGCTGATTCCGACCGTCACGACGGTCTCGCCCCCCTCGTACGGCACGTAGTCGAGGTCGCACTCCGGGTCGGGATGATCAAGGTTGATGGTGGGCGGGACGATGCCGGTCTTGATGGCTTGGATCGTGGCGATCGCCTCGACCCCGCCGCCGGCACCCATCAGGTGACCGGTCATCGACTTGGTGCTCGAGATCGGTACGTGGTAGGCACCTTCGCCGAAGAGCGTCTTGATCGCGGCCGTCTCGGATCGATCGTTCGGGGGCGTGCTCGTGCCGTGCGCGTTGATGTAGTCGACATCATCGGTCGTCAGGCCCGCGTCGGCGATCGCGACCCGCATGCTCTCGACCGCACCGCGTCCACCGGGAGCCGGAAGCGTGATGTGCGAGGCGTCATCGGTCGCCCCGTAGCCGATCACCTCGGCGTGGATCGTGGCGCCGCGCGCAAGGGCATGATCGAGCGCCTCGAGGACGAGCATGCCCGCGCCGTCGCCCATCACGAAGCCGTCTCGCTGGGCGTCAAACGGCCGCGAGGCCCGCTCAGGATCGTCGTTGCGCTTCGTGGAGAGCGCACGCATGGCGCTGAAGGCGGCAACCGGGATCTCGCCGATGCCCGCCTCTGCGCCACCGGCGATCATGAGGTCCGCCTCGCCGCGGCGGATGATGTTCATCGAGTCGCCGATGGCGTGGTTCGAGCTGGAACAGGCGCTGACGGTCGCATAGTTCGGCCCGCGCGCGTTCGCGTAAATGGCGACATAGCCGGCGGCCATGTCGGGGATGAGCGCCGTGACGAGGAAGGGGCCGATGCGCTCGACGCCGTGCAGTGCCGCCTCGGTCACGTCACGGATCATGGTGTTGATGCCGCCGATTCCCGAGCCGATGATGCAGCCGGTTCGCCAGGCGAGTGCGTCCTCCTCGATCGGGGTGGGCAGACCAGCGTCGCGCATCGCTTCAGCGGCCGCGGCCCAGGCGTAGTGAACGTACCGGTCGTGCCGGCGCACTTCCTTCTTCGGCATCACCGTATCGGCGTCAAAGTCCTTGATCTCGCCGGCCACCTTGCACGCAACCTTGGCGGGATCGAAGGTCGTGATGCGGGTAATACCGCTGCGTCCGTTGATGAGGCCGTCCCAGAAGGCCGGTACGTCATTCCCAATCGGGGTCAGGGCACCCATGCCGGTCACGACGACGCGACGTTCGCCCTCACGCATCGGTCGGCCCTCCATTCATCGTCAGTTCGCGCGGGATCACGATGGTGAGCATCGCCTCGACAGCCACCTCGCCCTCCACGCTGGCAACGCCACGCACGCGGGCGAAGATTCCCCGCAGCTTCTCCACTGTCACCTCCATGCGGAGCATATCCCCCGGGATCACCATGCGGCGGAAGCGACAGTCGTCGATTCCGGCAAAGAGGCCGAGCTTGCCCCGGTATGCGTCGAGCGTCATGATCGCCACGCCTGCAGTCTGTGCCAGCGCCTCCACCATGAGGACCCCCGGCATGATCGGGCGGTCCGGAAAGTGGCCTGCAAACTGTGGCTCTATGGATGTGACGGCCTTGAGGCCAACGGCTCGTCGCCCGGGCTCCAGCTGCACGACGCGGTCGACGAAGAGGAACGGATGGCGGTGCGGGATGATCCGCACGATGTCGGCCGCCTCGAGGGGCAGCGAAATGGGTAGATGAGCGGTAGCGGATTCGGTCGTCATCGGACTCGTCCTCAGGTGCCCACGAATGCGCCGGCGCCGACCCGATCGACCATATTGGTGCTCACGCGCGCATCGAGGAAGGCTTCGTTGTCGATGATCCCACGGTGGAACGGGATGTTCGTCTTGACGCCTCCTACCTCGAATTCGGCGAGGGCCCGGCGTGATCGGGCCAGCGCGATCTCGCGCGTCTCACCCCATACGATCAGCTTGGCCAGAAGGCTATCGTAATAGGGAGGGATCTCGTAGCCGGCATACAGGTGCGTGTCGACCCTGACTCCCGGGCCCCCCGGCAGGTTGAGCGTCTCGACCTGGCCGGTCTGCGGCGAGAAGTTGTCGCTCGGGTCCTCAGCATTGATGCGGAACTCGATGGCGTGGCCGCGGAAGGTGATGCCTTCCTGTCGCAGGCTGAGTGGCTCGCCCGACGCAATGCGAATCTGCTCGCCAATGAGGTCGATGCCGGTCAGCATCTCCGTGACGGGGTGCTCAACCTGGATTCGGCAGTTGATCTCGATGAAGAAGAAGTTGCCCTGCGCATCCAGCAGGAACTCGAGCGTGCCGGCGCTCTCGTATCCGGCGGCGACCACGCTCCGGATGGCAAGGTCGCGAAGCCGCTCACGAGCCGGTTCATCCATCGCCGGCGATGGACCCTCCTCGATGATCTTCTGGTGGCGGCGCTGGATCGAGCAGTCACGCTCACCCAGGTGCACTCCATTCCCGTGTCGGTCGATGAGCACCTGGACCTCCACGTGTCGCGACTCCTCGATCCACTTCTCGAAGTAGATGGAGTCATCGCCGAAGGCGGCCTGCGCCTCGGACCGGGCCAGGGGCAGTGACTGCTCCATCTCCCGCGGCGAGCGCACCAGACGCATGCCCCGTCCGCCGCCGCCCGCCGATGGCTTCAGCAGGACCGGGTAGCCGGCCTCGCCGGCCTGCTCGAGCGCATCGTGCACATCGGTCACGATCCCCCGGCTGCCCGGGACGGTGGGGAGACCGTTGGCGGCCAGCATCCGCCGCACGGCGTACTTGCTGGCAAAGCGCTCGAGCACTTCTGGCCGTGGCCCGATGAACGTCAGATCGTGGGCGACGCACGCTTCGGCAAAAGTCGCGTCCTCGGAAAGGAAGCCGTAGCCCGGGTGAATCGCATCGCAGCCGGTGATCATGGCGGCGCTGATGACAGCCGGCTGATTGAGATAGCTCTTCCGACCCTCCGCGGGGCCGATGCAGATGGACTCGTCGGCGAGCCGCACGGCGAGCGTGTCACGGTCCGCCTCGCTGTACGCCACCACCGCGGGCAGACCGAGGTCGCGGCACGCCCGCAGGATACGGACCGCGATCTCGCCGCGATTGGCAATCAGGATCTTGGTGACCATGCTCAGACCGATACCGACATCGGCATGCCGGAGCGCAGGAGCGCCGCGGTGACCTCCAGGCTCGTCGCATCGCTGACATTCGCGGTCCGCATTTCGGGCACGATGCGCCTGACCATGCCGGTGAGCGCGCTTCCGGGCCCGCACTCGATGGCGAGGTCGACCCCGTCGGCTCTCATGCGCCGGATGGATCGGACCCATTCCACTGGTGACCGAACCTGCTCCGCCAGCAGTGCGCGGATCCTCGCCGAGTCGGCGAGCGGCTCGGCGGTCACGTTGCTGACGACCGAGATGCGCGCGTCATGCCAGTCCTCGCCCTCGAACGCCGACGCCAGGCCGTCGGCAACGTCGGTCATCAGCGGCGAATGGAACGCACCCGACACCGGCAGACGCAGCACTCGCTTGGCGCCGGCGGCGTGCATCGGCTCCGTGGCCGCGTCGAGCGCCTCCCGTCGCCCCGATATGACAACCTGGCCGGGAGCGTTGTCGTTGGCGACCACCAGCTCGGTCGGTCGCCCGATGCTCGCCACCACCGCCTCGACCGTCTCGCGTTCGAGTCCGATCACCGCCGCCATGCCGCCGTCCGCGTCGACCGCCGCCATCAGCTCCGCGCGTCGCGACACGAGGCGCAGTGATGATCCGAACTCGAGCACGCCGGCCGCGACGAGGGCGGCGTATTCGCCGACGGAGTGCCCGGCCACGAGATCAGGCTCCATGTCGACCTGCTCGCGGAGTGCACGATAGGCTGCGATTGACGTTGTAAGCAGGCACGCCTGCGTCTGACGGGTGTCGTCGAGCCGATCTGGTGGACCATCCCAGCACGCCTCGCTGACCGACCAGCCGAGCACGAGATCCGCTTCTTCGAACGTGGCACGTGCGGCGACCGACCGTTCCGCCAGCTCACGGCCCATGCCCACCGCCTGAGAGCCCTGCGGACTGAACAGCAGCGCGAAGCTCACCGGGCCATCTCCGCTTCCAGCTCCAGCACGACCTGACCGTACTCGACCGCTTCGCCGGTCTCGGCGACGAGATGTCGCACCATGCCGCGACGAGGCGCCCGGACGTCGTGCCGGATGCCGAGCATCTCGACCTGGCCGAGCGAATCGCCCTTCTCGACCGCGAGACCCGGCCCGAGCCCATCGGCATAGACGAAGAAGCCGACCGCGGGCGAGGCCACCCCCACCGAAGCCGCCGATCCCGGCGCCGCAACCGTCGGCGCAGCCAGCGACGCGATGGATCGGTCCGGCTGCCCCGCTGCCGGCCTCGAGCGCGCGGCGCGGGCAACCCGCAGGCGCAGCTCCCCGGACGACACCTCGATCTCGTCGAGACCGTGCCGCTCCAATCGCTCGCTCAACCGTGGGACCAGCTCGTTTGCCGCTCGCGCGACCGCGTCAAGCGCGCGCTGCGCGTCCGTCATGCGCCCCTCTCGCTCTCATCATCAGCGTCATCGCTCGGCCAGATCTCGCTCCAACGCGGCCGTCGCGGGACACTCGGCAGGTGAAGGATCCGCCCGATCCGGCGGCGCAGCGACGGCACCTTCGGCCGCCCGGGGCTCACCGTCCCGGTCTCCAGGTACGACCCCATGCCGCGAAGCCGAGCATAGCGGCTCGCGAGGAGCTCGGTGGTCTCTCGCCCAGAGAGTCGGCGCAACGCGGAGATGATGGCGGCCTTCAGCGCCTGCGCGGTCGCCCCGTGGTCGGTGTGCGCACCGTCGCCCGGCTCCGCGATGATGCCGTCAACAACGCCGAGATCGACCTGGTCCTGGGCGGTCATCCGCATCGCGGCGGCGGCCGATCGAGCTTCATCTCGAGAACGCCACAGGATTGATGCGCAGCCTTCCGGGCTGATGACCGAATACACGGCATTCTCCAGGGCCAGGACCACGTCACCGACGCCGATTGCGAGCGCCCCTCCCGAGCCACCCTCGCCAAGAACGATGACCACGATCGGCACCTGGAGGCCGGTCATGAGCTTGACGCTCGACGCGATCGCCTCCGCCTGCCCCCGCTCCTCGGCGGCGGGACCTGGGAACGCGCCGGCGGTGTCGAGGAAGGTGACGACCGGTATTCCCAGCTTGTCGGCAAGCCGCATGAGTCGCTGCGCCTTGCGAAAGCCCTCGGGGTGCGGTGACCCGAAGTTGCGCAGGATGTTGGACTCGGTGTCGGTCCCCTTCTGATGGCCGATGACCATGACCGCCACCCCATCCAGCGTCGCCGGACCGCCGACGATGGCCGGATCGTCACCGAAGGCGCGGTCGCCATGGAGCTCGAAGAAGCCCTCGAAGATGA
>JBBJNX010000049.1:0-9532 GCA_037721115.1 Candidatus Limnocylindria bacterium | reverse complement strand
AGCGATCGCATCGCGGGGCACGATCCACAGCCGATGAGACTCGCCGCGACGCCCGTAGAATTCGCGGGCGTAGTGCATCGCCAGCTCGTCGTCGGGAGCGTTGACATTGCCCGAATGGATCATCGGGTCGCCCTCGTGCTCCTGACGGAAGACCTCCCAAACGCGCTCTGTCATGGGAATCACCGCGCTCAGGCGGCGGTCGTCGCGTTCCCAAGCAGCGCGTCGCGGACCCACTGGGTTTCGGCGAAGTTCACCCGCCGGAACTCGAGGCGCTCCTGTGACGCCGGTCCGTGCCCGGTGACGACCGACTTCAGCTCGCCCCAATCCGGTTCGGTGTACTCCCAGCGCCCGTCCGCCTCGTCATACCGCAGCGCGGCATCCGGAATCGTCAGGCCCAGCTCGAGGATGCGCGGCACGTAGATCGAGAGGAACTCCTGCCGAAGCTGCTCGTTGTTCTTGGCCTTGATGCCCCAGTGCAGATCCTTGTCCTTTGCCGGGTCCGTCGGGGGACCGTGCATCTGCATCAGCGGTCCCCACCACCTGTCCAGGGCTTCCTGGACCATCGCACGCTGTGAATCCGTCCCATTCATCAGCGTCAGGACGACGTCGCGCCCGTGCATGATATGGACCGATTCCTCCCAGCAGATCTTCTTCATCGTGCGGGCGTACGGCGCATAGGAAGAGTCGCGCAGCGCCTGCTGGCTGACGATGGCTGCCGCGTCCACCAGCCAGGCGATGATACCGACATCGGCCCACGACTTCGTCGGGTAGTGGAAGACGTTGTGGAACTTGGTCTTGCCGTCGATCAGGTCGGCGAGCATCTGGGTGCGCGGCTTGCCGAGGTCTTCCGCCACCCGGTACAGAAGCTGAGCGTGGCCCACTTCGTCCTGGATCTTGCTGGTGAGGGCGAGCTTGCGGCGCAGATTCGGCGCCCGCATGATCCAGTCGCGTTCAGGAAGGACGCCCATCAGCTCGGAGTTGGCGTGCATCTCGACGAACTTGAGGACCGCCGCGCGATAGTCGTCGGGCATCCAGTCATCGGCCTCGACCTTCCCACCCGTGCCGACGTGCGCATAAAAGGCGTCGGCATCCCCTGCGGCGTAGGGCGGACGCCCGTTCAGTGGCTGGATCGTATCGGCGTCGTGCATGGGTAGAGGGTACTGCAAGACCGATACAAGGTGGCTCAGGCGGGAAATTAGCTCCAGGGTCGTCTCGAGTACCTTGTCGGCCACCATGGCGGGCGTCGCGGGGTCACCGGCGTACTTGCGCTCCAGCTCCGCGCTGCATGCGGCCACACGCTCCGGATCGGTAGCATGCTCGATGCGAGCCGGGATCGTCATCTCGTCGATGACGAGTCCCGCCGTTCCGGTGGCGACCGCCTCGCGATACCACCGGGCGCCCGCCCCACGGTAGGAGCGAATGAGAACTCGATCGGTCGCATCGACGACCACCCAGATGATCGTGCGGTGCACCTCGCCGTCCGGGCCGCGCGTCTCGATCCGCACCTCCTGCTCGTCCCGAAGCCGCGCAAGCGTTTCGGCGTCGAAAGCCGGGTCATTCATGCGGTGCACGCTTGAGCGGCCGATGCCATAACCGGTAGGCATCGTGCGGTGACCCAACCACCGTCAGGCCGTCCGCCCCCACGGTGACGTCCGGTCGCGGTACGTACAGATCGATCGGCATCAGTCCGGCGGTACGCACCAGCAGGTAGTCGGCAAAGACGGCGTCAACGATGCCGATGCGCGCGCCTCCGGCCCCGACCAACCCGGCGCCGGGCCTGACCTGCTCGTCGCTCACGCCGCACAGCGTAGGCGGATCGGGGAGACCACGTCAGTGCCGGCGGCGAATGGAGTCGGTGAGCCGTCGCCAACTGGTTCGGTAAGGTGTCAACGGTCCGTCTTCCTGCTCGTCGGCGTCGAGCGCATGAAGTCGCGCGAGATCCTCCATCGGCACGATGGCGCCGATCTCGCGGCCATGGCGAGTGAGGATGATGCGCTCTCGCTGATGTGACACTTGAGTCAGTTCGTCTCCTATCCGTTCGCGAACCGTGGAGACCGTGTTTCGACGCACCATGGCAGCTCCTTCAATGCGCTCGGACAAGAGGGGGCAGTGTACGTCCACATAAGGCATGCGCGAAATCGTGGCGATTCGCGTCACGCATGCCAGCGCGCTACCGTGAAGAGCATGGATCGATGGCTCTCCCCGATCGCTCGGCTCATCGGCGCATTGGCCGGCGCGTTCGCCGGCATCGTCGCCGTGCAATTCATGCGCATGCGCCGCATGGAATTCCTGCCGGCCTGGCCCGGGTTCGCCATCAATCACATCATCATGCCGACCACCGGCGAGCCCTCCGTGCCGCGGCGCATCAACATCGTGGTGCTCGGTGACTCCACGACCGCGGGCGTCGGCGTCAGTCACGCCCACGACACGCTCCCCTACCTCCTGGCGCGTCGCATCGCCGATGCCGAGGTCCGGTCCGTCCGCGTCGTGAGCTACGGCTGGGCAGGTGCCCGGATCGCTGACCTTGCGCGCCACCAGGTGCAGCGCGCCCGCGCCCGTATCCGGCCGAACGATCGAGGCCCGTTCCTGCCGGACGCCGACATCGTGGCGGTCGTCATCGGCTCGAACGACGCCACGCACAACACCCCGCCCGGGCGCTACCGCGCCGACCTGAGGATGACGTTGGATCAGATCCGTCGCGATGCGCCCGGTGCCCGCATCGTCCTGGCCGGCATCCCGGCCTTTCGCGGGGCCTTGCGCGCCCTCGAGCCATTGATCTTCCTGGCGGACCAGTACGCGCGCCTCCTCCGACCGATCAGTCGCTCCGAGGCCGCGCGTGTCGGCGCCGCCTACGCGGACCTGTATGCCGGCGTCTCGCGACTCATCGAAGGACGCGCGGATGTCCTCTCCAGCGACCGGTTCCATCCCTCGGTCGTCGGCTATGACGCGTGGGCGGAGGTCATCTTTCAGGCGCTCCAATCCCACGTTGGCACCGAGGATCCATCGGTTGTGGCCGCTGGCGCCTGATCCCGGCCGAAGGACACTTGCCACGGAGGCCCGGCGATGCCATATTCGCCACGGATCAACCCTACCCAAGCAGACCCTTGTGCCCACGGGGGAGAGCGTGCGTCCCGTCCTGGTCATCGTCACCGCGCTGGCTACCCTGGTTGCCAGCCTTGGTTTCGCCGTACCCGCCCGCGCTGCAACGCCCGCGAAGGTTGCCGTCATCGTCGGACCGGTCGGCGAGGAGCTGACGCCGGTCTACATCAGCCTGGCGGAGGCGGCGGCTCACGCTGCCGAGGTGCGCGGCGCGACTGTGGAGCGCGCTTACTCCCCGGATGCCGGTGCCGAACAGGTGCTTGCCGCAGTGGAGGATGCCAACATCGTCATCTACCTCGGGCACGGCGTCGGCACTCCGAACCCGTACTCGGCCAATCCGAGCGCCGCCACCACCAACGGCTGGGGCCTGAACGGGCCGAAGGCGGTGGGCACCCACGCCGATGCATGGTCCGACGGCACGCTTGCCTACTACGGGGAGGCCTGGATCGCCGCGAACGCCAGGCCGGCGCCGGGCTGGATCATGATCTACTCGAACGCCTGCTACGCGCCCGGTGCTTCCGAGGGATTCGACACGCCGGCTGATGAAAAGAAGGCCGCAAGTCGAGTGAGAGCCTATTCACGGGCGCCGTTGGTCGACATGGGCGCATCGGCATACTTCGCCACCGACTTCTACGAGGGTGCCGCCCACCTGGTCGGCACAATGCTCGACCAGCCGACGCTTTCCTATGGCGAGGTGTTCGCATCCGAACCACGCTTCAGCGCCGATGGCCTGGCCCGCCTGCCACACGGCCTGGTCTCTGGTGCCGAGACATGGCTCCATCGATCCGCCTACTTTGAGGGCAAGCTCGATTACTGGTATGCCTTCGCCGGAAACCCGGCCGCCAGCATGGCGGATGGCCGCGCGATGCTCAGCACACCAGCCGCCATGACCGGTGGTGACGGCGCTGCTGCATCCATCGCAGCGGCGCCGGTTCCGCCGCTCGTGGCGATCGACGGCCTCGCGATCGGCATGGCGTCGAGTTACGGAGAGAGCATCGGCTGGGAAGGACAGCCGACCATTGCGTTGCCGCTGGAGATGGGTGGCGAGATACCGGACGCCGAACCGACCTGGGTCCTGGTGTGTGCGGATCGCTGCGCCAGTCTTCCGGTCGTGGATTCGTGCCCATGCTTCGTCGGGACAGCCGATCAGCGCATCGCCAACCTGTCGCACGATGCCTGGCGGCTGCTGTCGGATGCTCCGCTCGAGGAGGGCCTCGTTCGGGTCCATGTATACCTGGCTCCCGTCGTGGTGCCCGCGGATTCGCCGGACGCGTAGGCCCTAGGCCGCCGCGGTCACCGGACGCTCGCCGTCGATCCGACGCGGAATGGCGTCGATCTCTCGGTCACGCCGCAACTGGAAGCGACGCGACAGGGACCCGATCTCGCGACGGAGGAGATCGCCCCACGGCTGCCTGACCGTTCCGGCGACCGGATAGCGGCCGACGAAGACACCGAGGGCGAGCGCCCCCTTGGCGGGGAACTGTCCAGGCTCGAACTCGAATGCGTAGTGATATTCGCCGCTGGCGGCGCGCCGTGACGAGCGAATCCGAGCCCAGAGGGAGGTGGTGCGGCCCGGCAGGTCGAAGCTGACCAAGTGGGTCTCACGCTCGACGAGCGGCTCCATCGTCGCAACCAGCGCCCCACCCACTGACACGTCCCTGGATCGCGGTAATCTCGCCGTCGACGGCACCGGCAATATCGACCGCAAAGCGGACCGCGTTGCGACGCTCGGCCGCGAAGCGCAGCGATCGCACGCGGCGCATGGCTATCCACGCCAGACCAGCGTTGACGACGAGCCAGAAGAAGGCGCCTGCTGCTGCCCACTCCGACGCGTATCCGATCGCGCGAATCCCGAGCAGGTGAAGGACGTAGCCCGCGGCGCCGATGACGGACACCCCAAGGGAAGCGCGCAGGAGAAACGGAGCATCCACCCGACCTCGGTTGGCGGCGATGCGGCCCTTCGGGGTCACCTCGAAGCGAGGGATGCGCGAGGTGAATAGCGTCATCGTGGCGAGGAAGTTCGGCGACATTCTCACGAGATCAAACACGATGGAGACGATCGGTCGGTACGCTCCGCGCCCAAGCAGGAAGAGGGCCGCCTGCTGCATTCCGTAGGTCACCCCGAAGGCCACTGCAAACGTGAGCCCGTCGGCAACGATCGGGATCTGTCCGGATACGAGCACGAGCGGCGCGTTGTGGTAGACGGTCCGCCAACCCGCCCGGTGAAAACGAATGGTGGTGTGGATGTCCTCGGTGATCGTCTCGGTGGCCGCCCCACCGATCGAGCGGAGCGCCTCGGTGCGTACCAGCGCGTTCGTACCACACCAGAATGCGGCACTCCAACGGTTCTTGCCGGGCTGGAGCAGGCGATAGAAGAGCGTCTGCTCGTGGAATGGCTCGCCGTATGCGACGCCACTCCCGTGCTCGAAGCTCGTGACGTTGTAGAAGTCCTGGGGCGTCTGGACCAGAGCCACCTGTGGATCGGCGAAGTAGCCGAGCGTGGCCCGCAGAAACTCGGGGGCGGCCACATGATCGGCGTCGAGCACGGCCAGGATCTCGGTATCCACCACGCCGAGGGCATGGTTCAGGTTGCCCGCCTTCGCATGCTCGTGGGTCGTTCGCGCGAGATAGCGCGCACCGAGCGCCGCGGCCAGCTCGGCGATCTCCGGGCGCTCGCCATCATCGAGCACCCAGGTCTCATGCGCCGGCTCGAGGGCCACCGCGGCGGCGATGGTCGGGACGAGGATCTCCGGCCCTTCGTTGTAGGTCGGAATTAACACTGCGATCGTCGGGACCCGGCCCAGCTCACGTCGACGCGGTCGCACGTCAACGTCCCACAGGCTGAATGTGAAGAGGCCAAGACCAATTGCGGCGTGCACCTCGAACACGAACATCGGCAACGACAGGTACCAGGCATCGATGTTCAGCGTGGCGGTGGCTCGCCATCCCAGATACGCCGCCGACACGATGAGTGCCGCGACGGCGACCACCCGCGTTGCGACCAGGCGCGTCGGTGAGTCTGGTGGCGGAAGGTGCCCGTGTCGGCGGGTGGTGCTGCTCATCCAGCACAGGACACCATCCGAAGGACACTCGGGCCATGCACCGATCGTCCGGCCAGACGGGCGTAGTCTAGGTGACGGTCACCCGGATCGTGTGATGGCCACGAGCGCCATCGGGCGCCGGTGGCGTCTTCTGATCGGTCTGCGTCTGATCATCGCCGTCGATGGCCCGAACGCGCACGAGATGCTCGCCGGCGGTCGCTTCCCATCGGCGCACGAATTGGACCCACGTGGCATCCGAGATCGGGGCGCTCAGCTCAGCCGGTTCCCACCCCTCCTCGTCGATCTGGACCTCGACGCCGTTCACACCACGATCGGGCGCCCACGCCACGCCGGCTACCGCGACGGTTCCCGCGGGGACGCGGTCACCGTTACGCGGGACGTCGATCCGAGACTGCGTCAGGATCGGCGCCTCCTTCTCCCATCCCAGCGGCACCCAGTAGGCGTCAAATGCATCAAGCGTGGTCAGCTCGATCTCGGACAACCACTTCGTTGCGCTCACGTATCCGTACAGCCCAGGCACGATGAGGCGAGCCGGAAACCCATGATTTGGCGGCAGCGGCTCGCCATTCATGGCGATCGCCACCAGCGCCTCCCGGTCGTCCGCGAGCGCCCAGGCCGTGGGAAAGCCAGCGGTGAAGCCGTCCACGGAGCGGCCGACGATCTGTGTCGCCCCGGGGTCGACGCCGGCACGCTCGAGAAGGTCCTTGAGGTGGACACCGGTCCAGAGCGCATTCCCGACCAGGCCGCCCCCGACCTCGTTGCTGACGCAGGCGATCGTCACGTACTGCTCGTGCAGCGGCAGGGCGGCCAGCTCATCGTAGGTCAGTTCGAACGGCCGCTCGACCATGCCGCTCACGCGCAGTCTCCAGTCCGCCAAGTTCGGCCGGGGGACCAGCAGGGCCGTATCGATCCGGTAAAAGTCCCGGTTTGGGGTGATGAGCGGACTCAGGCCCGGCACGTCGAGCGATCCACCGGTGGGTGGTGGAGACACGCTCGCGGTCGGCTGCGGGATCGAGACTACCTGCGGCGCGCCACCCGCGAGACGACCGCGATCGAGCAGCGCTCGCCCGGCGACACCACTCGCGGCCGCAACGCCGATCACCGCAATGGATGTACCCAGAAACCTCCGACGACCCCAGCTGGGCATCTCCGCCAGCGGGGCACGCCGCCGTTCGGCGGCCATTCGCAGGAGCCGGGTCAGCACGCCAATGGCGATGGCGACGGCCGCCGCGACGACCAGCAGCGTCGTGATCGGCTCGGAGAGCGGGTCGCGCAGGCCTGCCGCGAGGAGGAGGATCGCCCCGAACGCGACCGCGATGCGCGCGAGCCCAAGTCGCGTTCGCGCGAGCACACCCAACGCGGCCGCAAACACCAGGGCAACAAATGCCACGAGCAGGTTGAGGAGCAGCTTGTCGGCATCGCCGAACAGATCGACGACGAACTGCTTGGCGCCCGGTGGCTGGAGCGCGATGACCAGGTCCCCAACCGCGATGGTCGGGCTGGCTGCGCCGGGAAGGATTCCCGCCAGCAACTCTGCGCCGCCGAGCGCGGCGGCTCCTGCGGCCAGCCCGGCGAGAGCCGCGGCACGCCGCGAGGGCAGGGTCGGTTGCGTGGTGGGTGTGGTCATGGGTCGCGCCTAGGGTACGCGCGCGCGTGACGATCGTATGAAGGGTAGGCCTGAGCGGCTCACCTATCATCACGCCCATGCCCGCTGTCATCATCGACCTGCGCTCAGACACCGTCACGCTTCCCACGCCTCCCATGCGCCAAGCGATGGCCGAGGCCGATGTCGGCGACGACCAATACGGCGAGGATCCATCGGTCAATCGGCTCCAGGAGGCAGTTGCCACTCTCTTCGGCGTCGCTGCGGCGCTGTTCCTCCCGAGCGGAACGATGGCCAACCAGGTGGCGCTGCGCACCCTGACCCGACCCGGCGACGACGTACTGGTTCCGAGCGAGTCGCACATCGTCCTCCACGAAACCGGCGGCGGGGCTGCCAACGCCGGAGTCCAGTTCAGCGTCATCGGCGCGAGGGGCACGTTCGGAGCCGATGCCGTGCGCGCCGCGATCAAGCCGGCCGGCCACATCGTCTACCCACCGACGACGCTGTTGGTCGTCGAGAACACGCACAACCGAGCGGGGGGAATCATCTTTCCGGCCGATGCCCTGCGCGAGGTAGTGGGCGTCTCACGTGAAGGCGGATTGGCGACCTATCTTGACGGCGCCCGCATCCTCAACGCGTCCGTGGCCAGCGGGCAGCCTGCCGCGGCGCTGGCCGACGGTTTCGACCTCGTCGGGATGTCACTCAGCAAGGGCCTCGGTGCGCCGGCTGGCTCGATGCTGGCGGGCTCCACTGAACTGATCGCGCGGGCCCACCGCTACCGGCGCATGGCGGGCGGGGCGATGCGTCAGGCCGGGATCCTGGCGGCGGCCGGGTCGTATGCGTTGGCTCATCACGTCGAGCGACTCGCCGACGATCACGCCAATGCCCGCCTCCTGGCCGAAGCGCTTCTGCGCGGCGATGACATCGTGCTCGACCTGGCCACCGTTCAGACGAACATCGTGGTCTTCGAGCTTGTCGACCGGCGCGGCGTCCCGGACGCCTCCGCCTTCGTCGAACGATGTCGCAACCGCGGCGTGCTCCTCAATCCATTCGGGCCGCGAACCGTCCGCGCCGTCACGCACCTCGGCGTGAGCGCAGAGCAGTGTCGCGCTGCCGCCAGGGTGATGCGCGCCGTTGCCGACGGCCGCTAGACCTGCTCCATCGGCTCGACGGTTTCGGGATCGAGCGTCAGGGATGCCGAATTGATGCAGTAACGCAGGCCCGTCGGCTGGTCACGGGCATCGTCGAAGATGTGGCCAAGGTGGCCGCCGCAGCGCGAGCAGTGCACTTCCGTGCGCTTCATGAAGAAGGCCCCGTCGGTCTCGGTCTCGACGGCTTCGGGGTCCTTCGGCTGATAGAAGGACGGCCATCCGGTGCCGGATTCGAACTTGGTGGCCGCATCGAACAGCTCATTGCCGCAGCCAGCACAGCGGTAGACGCCGGCCCCGTGTTCATCCCAGAGGGCGCCGGTGAATGCCTGCTCGGTCCCCTTCTGTCGAAGGACGCGGTACTGCTCTGGGGTCAGGGTTGCCCGCCACTCCTCGTCGGAACGGCTCGTTGTTTCATCTGTCATGCCCATAGCGTACGCCCGCAATCGCCTCGCTGCACACGCGACGTATTCTTGACCGATGCAACGGCCGCGCATTCTTCTCGCACCGGGGGCGTCCGGCACGATCGAACGGCTGCGCGAGCATGAGCGCGGCCTGACTGCTCGAGGCATGGAGGTTCACCTCGTCGACCTGCCTCGCGGCCGAGCGGAGCGCGCCGT
>JBBJNX010000048.1:0-9555 GCA_037721115.1 Candidatus Limnocylindria bacterium | reverse complement strand
TTGCCTGGAGGTCTTCTTCGACGTGGCATACCAGTCGTACCTGCCCGCGGTCGTGGATCGCGACCTGCTGGTCGAGGGAAACTCCAAGCTCGAGCTTCTCGGATCTGGAACGGCGTCGCCTCCAGCGTCAGGATCGCGACCAACGGGAGCGCCAGCCCGGTGATCTCGTCGCCGAACTGGCTGATGGTCTGGGCCGACCACAGCTTGACGAAGTTACCGTGGCGCCATAACGACGGTCGGCGTGGGGTCGTGGCGGCCACCTCGCCGCGCGAAGGCCCGCCGGGCGTCGGTGTCTCGAGCGACATCAGCCGCCCTCCCGGGTGGCGCCCGCCCAATCCGGGACATAGACGGCCGCCACGAAGCCGAACGTCTCTCCCTCGTCCGGCGCACCATCGGCGAATTCTCCCGCGAGCGCCTCGACCAGGTTCGCGAAGCGCCGTGCACGTTCGGCCGGCATGCGAGCGCGCACCACGATCGACATCGACGGATCGTCGGTCTCGTTTCCCTGACCCGGTCTTGCCTCGGCGAGGGCCTGGCGCAGTGGCATGTGGCTGGCCGCGAGCTTGCCGCCCGCCGGACCGATGCGTTCCCGGTCGACCTCCTGGAGGCGAAACTGGCGAGCGACCCGTGCGTAGTGCTTCTCGACCACGCCGCGCACCCGCTGCGTCTCGGCGATTCGGACCAGGCCGGCGGCGTGCAGGACTCGTACGTGGTGCGCCATGGTTCCCCTCGCCGCGCCGAGCGCACGGGCCAGCTCCTGGACGCTCGCCGGACCCTCGAGCAGGACACCGAGAACCCGCCACCGCGTGGCGTCACCCAACGCGTGCAGCTGATCCGGGCGAGAGATGGTCAGGTGATCGTCCATGTCCTGCTCATAATGATTCGGAATTGCCGATTGATCGACTTCCGTCGCATCATTAGAGCACCGATGTCAAGCCTGCTCAGTCGCGCCGCCGCGCAATGGTCAGGCCGTCGCCTAAGGACAGGATCACGTGGTCCACCCGCTCGTCCGCCGCGATCTTCTCGTTGAGCGCGCGGATCGCCCGCACCGACTCGTTGTCCACGGATGGATCGGCCACATCGCCGCTCCACAGGACGTTGTCGATCAGGATCAGGCCGCCCGGGCGCACCAAGCGCAGACAGCCCTCGTAGTAGGCGTCGTAGCCAGGCTTGTCAGCATCGATGAACGCGAGGTCGAAGCTGGCGTCTTCGAGGGTTTCCAAGGTCGCGGCCGCAGGTGCCAGGCGCAACTCCACCTTCTCTTCGACGCCTGCGTCGGCCCACGCGCGCCGTGCGATATCGGTCCATTCTCGGCTGACGTCACAGCACACCATTCGGCCGTCGGGCGGCAGAGCAAGTGCCATGACGGTCGAGCTGTAGCCGGTGAACGTGCCGATCTCGAGGATGCGCTTCGCGCCGATGGCCTGCACCAGGAGCGCCATGAACGCTCCCTGATCCGGTCCGATCTGCATGTTGGATTCGGGCAGCTTCATCGTCGTCTCGCGGAGCGCCGCCAGCACCGCATGCTCTCGGACGCCCAGGCGCTGAACGTACTCGACCAGGCTGTCGGTCATAGTCAGGGTGCGGTTCGTCATGGTCACCGATGGTACGCGGTCCGACGCGGTCCGACGCGGCCCATAAGGCAGGGATAACGCGCCGGTAATGGCGGCTCGGGATACTTGACCGATGCCATTCCGGATTCGGGCGCTCGACGAAGCCATGCGACGCTCCCGGCGTGACACGATTGAGCTGGGCGAGGAGCTCGCGCGAGCGCGCCGGACATGCGGCGCGACCCAGGCGGAAGTGGCACGCCTTCTGAGCTGGTCGCCCTCGAAGGTTCGGCGAATCGAGCGAGGACAACGTGCATCGGTCACCCATCTCGAGCTGGCATGCTTCGCCTCGGTCGTTGGGCTTCGATATAACGGCCGGATGTTTCCCGGGGGCGCACGGTTGAGAGACGCCACCCAGCTCAAGATGATCAACGGATATCGGACGCTCGCCGTGGAATGCGGGTGGAACTGCCGGATCGAAGACCCGATCCCCATCACCGGCGACCTTCGTGCGTTCGACTTGATGCTTCGGACCACCGGATTGCGGGTGGCGCACGAGTTCATCTCGCGCCTTTATGACGGCCAAGCGCAGGTCCGACCAATCCTTCAGAAACAGCGTGATGCGGGTATTGACACCCTCATTCTCGTCATCAAGGACAACGCCGAGAACCGCGGATTGGTCCGGGCGGCGGGCGGAGCCTTCCACGACCACTTCCCGCTCAACTCGCGCGAAGTCCTGCGTGCGATCCGCGCGGGGCGAAGACCCGGAGGCAATGGAATTGTCTTCTGGCGCAGCGAGCCAGCGACAGGAGTCTGAGTCTGCGCGTCGACCCCGACGTCGTTGGCGCGCGTACGCCGCCGCTCAGCGGCGCTAACTCCGCACGAATTCCGACGACGACCACCTCGAGGCTCCTGCGCTCGGCCCGTTGGCCCTCGTGTGCACGTAACTGGAGTCTGCATAGACGATTTCGGGTCAGCTGGGCGCCGACGCGGGCGTTCACTGTTCCGAATATGAGCCGAGCCGCTGAGTGCACCGGCCTCCGGGTCGAGTTAGCGCCGCTCAGCGGTGGCGTGGCTGCGGAGCGCGACATACGCCCGTGGAGCGACAGAGTGGACCCCTACTCGCCGATACGCCCGTGGGGCGGCAAGGCGCCCACCCGAGCGGCAACGCGTCCGCCCGTGGGGCGGCAAGGCGCCCACCCGTGCGGCAACGCGCTTGTCCGCGCGGCGGCACGGAACGGCTACTCGCCGAGGAGCGAGGTGTCGCGGTGAGTGGAAGGAACGTCAGCGCCGTCCAGCCAGCGCAGAACGTAGTACTCGGTGGCGATCGCCTGCTGGGCGAGGTCGTCCGGCAGGTCCAGCAGCCAGCCGAGATCCTGTCGCTGGGTCCTGTGGCAGTCCATGCTGCGGCGCTTCGCCTCGCCAAAGGCGGAGACGTCGATGCGGGTCGTAACATCGGCCTCGCTGCGGCCGAAGTCGAGCGCGTCGCTCTCCTCCGCCTCGATGGCGTCACTCACCTGCGATAGCGCGGCCGCATTGGTTGGATTGAGCTCGCCGGCGGGCGGTGACACGACCTCGTCGAGGTCCCACGGCAAGCCGATTCCCCGCTCCTTCATGGCCTTCATCAGGTCGAACCAGCGCTCCCGAACGAAGGCAAGCTCGTGGAAGCGGGAGACCGCCCAGCGCTCACCCCGCGACGCCTGGTACGCCTGCCGCGCGATGCGCGCAGCATTGATGTGGTCGGGATGCCCGTAGTTGCCGTTTTCGTCGTAGCTCACAATCACGGACGGCCGAGCAATGCGCACGATCTCCAGCAACCGCTCAGTCGCCTCGTCAAGATCGGCCTGCCAGAAGCAGCCCGGGTGAGCGTTGGCGTCGGTCCCGATCATGCCGGAATCGCGATAGCCGAGGGTGTGATAGTGAATGGCACCGCCGCCAAGCGCATCCACGGAGCAGGCGAGTTCGGACGCCCGGATCTGTGCCAGTCGAGGCCGTGCCTCCTCGGGATCCAAGGTCGGGTCATGGATCTCGCCCTCGGCGCCATCGGTGCAGGTGACGAGATCGACGCGCACGCCTTCGGCCACCAGCCGCGCGATGGTGCCGCCGGTGCCCATCGACTCATCGTCGGGATGCGCATGGACGAAGAGGACGCCGCAGGTCGCCTCAGCCCGCATGAACCAGTGCCTCTCTGCTGCTCGGAGCCTCGATGGTAGCGAGTGCCAGCCGAGCATCACGCTCCCCAATGGCGATCGCGTCCGACACGCGGCTGAACTGGAGCGCATTCATGCGCCCCAGGCGCGGCACGATGAGGAGATCCGGCGGCAGATGCACGACCGGATCTGCCCAGCGCCCGGTCAGCAGCGCGAGGTAGCGACGTGCAGTCAGTCGATCCTCGGCGCCGCCGACGCCCAGCCGAGCGGAGACAGTCCGCAGAAACGCGGCACCGGCGCGGCTGGCAAGAAAGGACGGCTTCGGGATGTCAGCCAGAACACCGATGACCGGCAGCGAGGCATCCCACGCCCTTGCGAGGGAGACCGGGATACCCTCCCACGGGCCGGCATCGCACCAGACCCCATCCGAATCGCGGCGCGGCGGAAAGAAGAAGGGCACCGCGATGCTGATCTCGAGGGCGTCGATCAGCCGGCCACGGGTGATCAGACGTGGGGAGCCGGCCACCAGGTCGTAGGTAGTGATCCCGAGCGGCGTGGGAAGATCCTCGATCCGCGGGTCACCCAGCTCTCGGGAAAGATGCTCGAGCACCGGCCGCGGATCGAAGAGCGCGAACCGTCCTCGTTTCACCATCAGCCGATTCACCGGCGTCCGGAGCGCACCGGCCTCGATGGTGTCCGGCGACCGCCCGGCCGCGAGTGCGGCACCCACGATGGCGCCCATGCTGGTGCCGACGATGCGGTCGGGCCGCATGCCACGCTCCTCGAGCGCGCGAGCCACCCCGACGTGTGCCCACCCTCGCGCACCACCGCCTCCGAGGGCCAACGTAAAGCCATTGCTGAAGACGCTCACGGCCATCGGCTCAGGTCGCTGCGGCATGCTCCGCGCACTCGCACGACGCGCGCAGCTTCGTATAGGTGAAGAGCCCGGTGTCGTGGCCATCGGCCCAGATAGGAGCCAGCGCGTACCGGCCGATCCAGCGCAGCTCATTCATGTGCGTCTGCTGCTCGTCGAAGAACGTCTCGAGGCTGACGACGCCTGGCAGGTTTCCCTCGCCGGCGCACAGGGCACACGGACACGCGCGGCGCAGGGCGAGCCACGACCATTCGCCGAGATGGCCGTCGTCCCAGCGAATCCGCATGCGTCGCGCGGTCTCGTCGAGTTCCACGCCAATGGGATTCACGATATCTGCGGCCATCAGTCTCTCCAGAGTGCCTGCGTGCCGAGCCAGTCGGCGCCAAACGCTGCCCCGGTTGCGGTCAGCTGCATCGGATCCTCCTCGTTGAGATCCCACAGGAACAGGTCCTGCAGCACGCCCCCGCCCGCGTTCGAGCGACCCGCTGTGAAGACGACGCGCTCTCCGTCCGGCGCCCACCGAAGGTGGCTCACGCGGCCCTCCACGGTGGTCGTGAGGACTTCTGCGTTCGCCTGGTCGATGAGCCTCAGGGTGCTCGACCCATCTTCAAAGCCCGTCCGGATACGCCGCTCTGCGTCAGGTGCCCAGAGCGAGGGTCGATCGTCCTCACCGAGCTCGGTCAGTGTGCCGTCCTCGGGGTCGATCTCCCAGGTTCCCGCACCCAGTGCCCAGAAGCGGAGCATCCCTTCATCAATCCAGTACAGGCGCACGGCGCCCCCGTCATCGGTGAACTGCGCCTCCGTCAGAGCGTCCTCCTCGCCGATGATCGGACGCTCGTAGGTCGGGGCAGCGAGCTCGGTCTCGGCGCCGCTCCCGAAGTCGATCTCCACGATGCTTGCCACGTCGTTCGCCCCGTCCTGCGTCACGCGGACTGCGTACACGGTCGATGCGTCGGCGCCGAAGGTGACCGTGCTGATGCCTTCGGCCAGTCGACGCTTCTCCTCGCCCGGCTCGATCGACACGAGGACGTCGGCGAGCAAGCCGGCGCCAGCCGTTCCGTCCGGCGCCCACGCGTACCGACGCACGTCAAGGCTCGCGTCCTGGGCCAGAATCTGCTGCGTGTCCTCGTCCTGCGTGAAGTCCCGACGCAGGAGGTAGATCGGTGCAAGCGCGGCGTTGCGACCCTGGTAGACCATCTCGAGTGCACCGTACACCGGACCGGGATCCGGCGTCGCAGTGGGCTCGGGGCTGGCGCTGAGGCTGGCACTCGGCCTGGCACTCGCACTCGGGCTGGAAGCATCGCTCGGCGTCACTGATGTCGTTGGCGTGGGCGTCGGCGCGATGCTGGCAATGATGCCCGCACTTGGAAGGACTGCGAGAGCGCTGCCCGAGGGCACGACACCACTGCTGCCCATCGAGGCGTCCCCGGCGAAGATGAGCGCCAGGAGCAGAATGACCATGCCAGTGAGGAGCAGGATGAGGCCGATGAGCCACGGGACCGCCTGCTCGGCGGTCGATGCCGGTTCGTCTGCGTCGTCCTCGACCTCAGCCTCGGGACCCAACGAAACCTTCACCCGACCGACGGCCGGATCGAGGTCGGCGGTCCGGTCGGGGGCTACCGGGTCGGGCGGTGCCCACGACGTCGGCAGCACCTGGGTTGAATTGCCACGATCGGGCCATGCCGGCTCAGTGCTCCCTCTGGCCTCCGCCTCCGGCTCGGGCTCCGGGTCCGGCTGTGGCTCCGGGTCTGGCTCCGGCGCCGCCTGCCGGGCCGCAAGGTCCGCCGAGACGTGTTCCGGAGGCCTATCTTCCAGGGCGGAGGGAGCCCACTGTGGCGCTGACCACGGAACATCGGCCGAGGCGACATCCGGCGAATCGTCGGTCCACGACTCGGCCCACGGGTCACTGACCGGCAGCGCTGTGTCATCGGGGAGATCGTCCTCGAGGGGCGAAGCGGACGCCGGCCATGCCGCCCATCCGGACGAGGCGTCTGAAGGCGCGTCAGGCCACGGATCATCGGCGGACCAACGGTCGGTCGCCTCGCCTTCGGCGGCAGGATCAGGGCGTTCGTCGCTCGACCAGCTGTCATCTGGATCACGGGGCGGCGGCCGATCCACCGGTCCGCTCATTCGCGAGCTCCACTCGGTACACGACTCGGGGCGGCATTATGCCGCAGCGTCACGACAATGATGCCCATCAGCACCAGCACGGTCCCGAGGATGAGGCGGACGTCCATCCGTTCGCCGAGGAGCAGAACGCCAAGCGCCACGCCGACCACGGGAAACATGAAGGTGACCATCGCGGCGACGGTGGCGCCGAGGTGCTCGATGAGGAAGAAGAAGCAGACGTACGCCACGAACGAACCCAGGACGCCCAGCCAGGCGACCGCGAGGATCGTATCGGGCTGGGTCGGGAGGATCACGCCGCCATCGGTGATCAGGGCGAGCACCGCCGTATCGAGCGCCGCGAACACGAGGGTGCCGGCGGCGACCACATACCGATGCGTCGAACGGATCCGGTGCCTGGCATACGAAGCCCCGACCGCATAGCTGAATGCGGCCAGTACCACGGCGCCCGCGCCGATGAGCCCGGACGCATCGGCGCGCAGGTCAAGCTCACGACTGGCAAGGAGCGCGGCCCCCAGAAAGCCCAGCAGGAGGCCACCTGCGCGAAGAGCGGTCACCGGCTCGACGCGCAGCGCAACGCCGGCGATGAGCAAACTGAATATCGGCGTGAGCGAATTGAGAACGGCCGCCGTGCCCGAATCCACGAACTGCTCGCCCCAGCTGATCAGAAAGATCGGGACGGCCGCGTTGACCGCACCGAGCACCACGAGCGGGAGCCATTCGCGTGCTCCGCGCGGCATCGGCACCCGTATGAACGCCAACAGCGCGAGCATGCCGACCGCACCCAGGCCCATGCGCAGGGCGACGAGGCTGGCCGGTGGGATCTCTTCGACCGCGATCTTGATCCAGGCGAAGGATGAGCCCCAGATCAATCCGAGCAGCACGAAGGCAGCTGGCAGAAGCCAGCGGGGACGAACCGGCATCCGCAGAGGTTAGCGGAGTGCCCGACGAACCGCTGAACTGGGCGCGAGGAGACAAGGCAGCCGATATATGCGGCAGCACAGCACGTGGGGACTTGATCTCGTGCACCGCTGCCCCATGGATGAGACAGCGCGGCACCTGGCATGAGCGTGCCGTGCCTGCCTGCTTCATAGATCGGCGCCGCTCGGGCGCCGCTCGGGTGCCGCTCGGGCGCGGCTGGCGCGCCGCTAGCCCGATCAGTCGGAAGCGGCCCACATGATGAGTCCGATCGTGAAGACGCCAAAGACGAGACCGACGAAGGCCGCCGTGCCCTCGGGTCCCTCGCCTCCGATGGTGGGCGCCAGCCCGTCGATCACACCGAGGCCCACGGCCATGTAGCCCAACCAGAGGACGGTGGCCACGGCCGCAATGATCCCGCGTTTGCTTCGATCTCGAACCATGCTGCGCCGAATCCTAGCAGACCGATTCAGGCGGTCGTCGCCAGCCGGGCGCGCTCGGGAACGCGATGGAAGAGCGTCTGATCTGCTCGCCCCTCGAGCATCCGGAGCTTTGCCGCAGCGACAAGCCCGATCGTGACCTCGTGGCCATCCTGCGCACCGTCCGTGACTCGCCGAAGGGTCATGGTTCCGATATGGGTCGCGACATCGGTCACCGCGAAGACGTGCCCGGGCCGCACGCCATTCTCCTGGAGAAATGAGAGGAGCCGCGCATCCTCTTCCGCCTCCTCGGTGACGCGAAGGATCGTCACATCGGATCCGGCGACCGCTTCCGACAACGCCAGCCCGGCGGGCCGCTCGGGGGTGCGGCCGTCCCGTGGGATCGGGTTACCGTGCGGACAGGTTGGCGGCCGGCCAAGCAGCTCGTCAATCCTGTCTGTCACCCGGTCGCTGAACGCGTGCTGGAGATGGTGGGCCTCCTCATCCGCCTCCGCCCAGCCAAGGCCGACCACTTCGGTCAGCAGCCATTCGGAGAGCGCATGGCGGCGAAAAGTCCGCTCGGCGGCGGTGCGCCCGTCATCGGTCAGGTTCAGCTGACGGGTGTCGCCATCCACGCCGAGCAGCCCCTCACGAACGAGCCGGGTGACCATCTCGCTCACGGTGGCGGCGCTCACGCCCAGCCGCTCGGCAAGGCGCGCGGCGATGACCGGCTGCCCCTCGCCGTGCATGTAGCGGATGGTCATGAGGTACTCGGCTGCCGCCTCGGTCGGCTCGCCGCCACCGCTGGTGGTCTGCGCCATGGACCGATTCTAGCGGCCGAGAAGCTTCAGTCAGTCTTCGCCGCTGCCCGACTGGTCGCGGATCAGGTTGACGACATTCGAGTCGGCGAGGGTGGTGACGTCTCCGAGGTCGCGCTGCTCGGCGAGGTCGCGCAGCAGACGGCGCATGATCTTTCCCGACCGGGTCTTGGGCAGGTCCGGCGTGAACAGGATCTGCTTGGGGCGCGCGAACTTGCCGATCATCTCCGCCACATGCTCGCGCAACTGGCGTCCCAGCTCATCAGAGTCCTCGAAGCCGGACCGGAGGATGACGTAGCAGAAGATCGCCTGGCCGGTGATCGGGTCGCTGCGTCCAACGACGGCGGCCTCTGCAACGGATGGATGCGAAACGAGGGCGGACTCCACCTCGGTGGTGCTGATGCGGTGGCCGGAGACGTTCATCACGTCATCGACGCGGCCGAGGAGCCAGTAGTAGCCCTCGTCATCGCGCTTGCATCCGTCGCCGGCAAAGTACCGGCCGGGGTATCGCGACCAATACGTCTGCTCGTAGCGTTCCGGGTCGCCATAGATTCCGCGCAGCATCGCAGGCCAGGGCCGCTCGAGAACCAGGTATCCGCCGCCGCCCAGCGGCACGGAATTGCCGGCGTCGTCGACGACGTCGGCAGTGACGCCGGGAAACGGAAAGGTGGCGCTACCCGGCTTGAGGGTCGTGATGCC
>JBBJNX010000407.1:0-2501 GCA_037721115.1 Candidatus Limnocylindria bacterium | reverse complement strand
CTCTTCGGGCTCGAGGCGGGCATCGAGCCCGGCCTCCTCGACGGCCGCGACCGCTGCGGATACGAGACAGAGGTTCATGCCGCAGATGAGGTCGGTGTGCTGTTGGGCGAGCTGGTGGAACGGGCAGTTCCGAAGGACGACCGTTCCGTCCTTACGGCGGCTGGGCTCGAAGCCGTGCTCCTGGAACGCGTCGAGGACGGCGCGGCGTGTGCGGGCCGCCGGCCGTCGCCCGCGGTCGGCGCTCACGTGCCGGTTGATCTTCTCGGCGAGCCGCCGGCCCTCGGCGCTCGCGACTTGGTCGAGCGCGTCGACGATGTCGGTTCCCTCGATGCGCGACGTGTCGACGGCTTCCGCGAGCAGCCGACCGGCGAGCTCGTAGTCGCGGGGCGGCAGGCTGACCTCGAAGTCGCGGCGGGCGCGCCGGTAGAGCTTCGCCGTGCGGCCGGCGCCCGGGCCTTCACGGCCGGTGAGCCGCCGGTAGTCGACGTCGAGCAACCCATCAGCGGCGAGTCGTTCGAGGTGATGAGCAGCGGTGCCTCTTTCGAGGCCTGTGGCTTCGGCCGCCTGGTCACGGCTCACCCAGTCGCCGCTCGCAGCGATGAAGTCGTAGATCACGCGACGCCTCGGGTCGCCCAGCGCGCTGATGGCGGCCAGCTCATCGGGGCGTTCCTTCGGCTGTGCGTCGGTCATCGATCGCTCTCCCTTCTGGCGAGCCCAGTCCTCTAACACTAATCAGAGGTTGACATAGAAGGACCAAGAGGCCAGTATAACCAACATCAACCTGCGTTAGAGAGAGAGGGCCCCCATGACGACACCCACCCTGACCCGCCCGGAGTTCCGGACGCCGCAAGCGGATACCTCCGATCCGACCTTCCAGGCCTTCTGGCTGCTGCGGATCGGCTTCACCGTCGCACCGATCCTGTTCGGCCTCGACAAGTTCGCCCACTGGCTCGTCGACTGGGACAAGTACCTGGCACCGGAGTTCACCGACCTGTTCAACGCCCAGGCCCACACCCTCATGTACTTCGTCGGCGCCATCGAGATCCTCGCCGGGCTCGTCGTGCTGACACGACCCCGCTTCGGCGGCTACCTGGTCGCCGCCTGGCTGGCCGGGATCATCACCAACCTGCTGCTGATGGCCGACTTCTACGACATCGCCCTGCGCGACTTCGGTCTGCTGCTCGCCGCGCTGACCCTCGCCCGCCTGGCCACCGCGTTTCCGGCCCGCCAGCACGCCTGATCGGGAGGACCGACCACCATGGCCACCGCATTTGTGCTGTCGGGCGGTGGAAGCCTCGGCGCCGTTCAGGTGGGCATGCTGGCCGCCCTCGACGAGCACGGGTTCCGGCCAGACCTGCTGATCGGGACATCGGTGGGGGCCGTCAACAGTGCCTACATCGGCTCCAACGGATTCGACACCGACACCGTCGAGCGGCCGGCGACACTCTGGAGCCGGATCCGGCGGTCGGATGTCTTCCCGATCGATCCATTGCGCCATGCCCTCGCCTTCACGGGGCGACGACCCTCGCTGTGCTCCCCCGGTCCGCTGCGACGACTCATCGAAGCGAACCTCGCGATCCGCGACCTCGAGGACGCACGCATCCCGCTGCACGTGGTGACGACCGACGTGATGAGCGGCGAGGAGGCGCTCCCTCTACTCCGGTGATGCCGCCTCAGCCGTTCTCGCGTCCGCAGCCATCCCGGCCGTGTTCCCGGCAGTGGAGCGAGAGGGTCGGGTGCTGATGGATGGAGGCATCGCCAACAACGCCGCCATCTCGCAAGCCACCGCGCTCGGCGCCGACCGCATCGTCGTCGTCCCCGCCGGCTTCGCCTGCGCCCTCGATGCGCCCCCAGCGACGCCTCTGTCGGCCGCGATCCATGCGCTCACGCTGCTCATCGAACAGCGCCTCATCGTCGAGGTCACCCACCTGTCCGATCGCGCCGAGATCATCGTGCTCCCGCCGCTGTGCTCCCTCTCGGTGGGCGCCGTCGACTTCGGGATGACGGACCAGCTCATGTCCAGAGCTCCAGGGCTACCGGAGAGTGGCTCGATGGCGGCTGGCAGCACCTGCCGCACCCCGAGCGCTTCCTCTCGCTCCACAGCCATACCTGGGCACAACGGTGCCGCACCACGACCGCGACGCCGGCCAGCGCCAGTCGCCCGCGGGACACGACAAGGAGACCGCGTGACCGACCTCAAGGAGCCGTTTGAATGACTGCTCTCGACATCCGACCGGACGAACGACCCTCGCCGACCCTCACCGTGGTGGCCGACCCGGACACGCCGATGATCGACCACAAAGCGGCGCGTGCCGCGGTGCGCGATCTGCTCGTCGCGCTCGGCCAGGAGGTCGACGGGGCCGAGCTCGCCGAGACCCCTCGACGGGTGGTGGCCGCCTTCGAGGAGCTGCTCACCCCAGCGACGTTCCGGCTGACGACCTTCGCCAACGACGAGCGGTACGACGAGCTGGTGATCGCCCGCGACATCCCGGTTCGCTCGC
>JBBJNX010000406.1:0-2506 GCA_037721115.1 Candidatus Limnocylindria bacterium | reverse complement strand
GCCGACCTTCGGGTTATGAGCCCGACGAGCTACCACTGCTCCACCCCGCGACCGCCAATGGTAGTGGCGGGCCGAGGTTCGGTCAAACGTGGATCAAGCGCGCTTCCTGAAGATCGAGCGCAGGACGAGGAGTGCCACGACGGCCACGATCTGGCCGCCAAGCACAATCCGGTTGACATCGATCGCCGGCTCCCAGTTCACCCCGCCATCGCGAATGACATACACACCCGCGGGTTTCGCCGAAAGACCAAACCCGGCCCCGCCGTTCTCGGCATTGTCTCCGCCGCCTCCGCCGCCTCCGCGCACCTTTGCGGCGGGAATGATCAGGACGCCATCACGCTCGATCGGCTCGGCGAAGACCGTCCGGGCCGTCATCGCATCCTTCGCGCCGCTCAGCAGCTCATCGACATTCATGGGTCTCTCCTCCTTTGAGTCTCCAGACTAGCCGCGGGCAGGCGTTGCCGTGGGGCGGGCGTATCGGTGAACGACTCAAGAACCTCAGGTTGGCCGATGCGTCCCGGGCTCCATATCGACCACGGCGTGATGGATGCCGTAGCGATCGAGCAGCCCCAGATACGGATCGGGATCGAAGGCCTCTGGACCCAGCACGCCCGCACCGGTCCAGGCGCCCTCGGCAAGCAGCTCCATGGCGATCACCGGGTTGAAGCCGGTCTGCCAGCCAACGACCTGGAGGTGGTGCTTGGCCCAGATCTCCTCCGCGTCGGCCATCTGGTAGGCGAACGTCTCGCGCGGCGCACCATCCTTGAGACCGATCACCCACGTTCCCACGACGGCGCGCCCGCGGAACTTGTCGCCCAGGCTGATCGGGTCGGGGGTGATGGCGGCCAGCACGTCGCGCGGCGCGACCTCGACGCCCTTCACGGCGATACGATCCGTGCGATCCATGCCCAGCACGTGGATCGTCTTGAGCTTGTCGATGAAATCGGCGCCGAGCGCGTACTTGAAGGTCGCCTTTCGCATGGACAACCAGCGCGGAAGCAGGAGGACCTCCTCGTGCTCGACGTTGACGCACTCGACAGGACCGATGCCCTCCGGGAACGGGAAGGACTCGGGCGCGCTGAACGGCTCGGTCGTGTGCCAGTCGCCGTTCTCCCAGATGATCGGCGGGTTCAGGCATTCCTCGATCGTGGTCCAGATGCTGAACACCGGCGCGAAGGCGAACCCGGGAATCTCGAGGTCGCCGCCGTCCCGGACGTGGATCTCGTGCACCTCGTCGAAATCGTGCTTCGCGGCGTGCGCGGCGAAGACATCGGTCAGGCCAGGGTCCATGCCCATGGCGATTAGCGCCAGCTTGCCGCGGCTCTCCCAGGCGGAAGCCAGCGCGAACTGCTCGTCGCCGAGCTTGACGCCCGGCAGCTCGAAGGGACGCTCCGGATGCGGCTTCGAGAGGCTGACGGCCATGTCCATGTAGTTCGCATCGGCCTCGAGGGCGCCGGTGAAGATGGGCATCACGAACTGCGGATCGACCGCGTTCATGACCAGGTCTGCCTTGTGGGCACGCGCGACTTCGGTGGTGGCCGATGCATCGCGTGCATCGATCTGGACAGCGGTGAAGCGTGGGGCGCCACCGAGCGAGTCGGCGAGGATGCGGGCGCGGGATTCGTCGTAGTCGGCGAGGACCATTGCCTCGCACCAGTCACGCTCAGCGGAGAGGCGTGCGATGGCCTCTCCCACCGTGCCGACACCGACCAGCAGGACTCTCATGGGTCACCAGCATGCGGGTTCTCGATGGGCACGCGTCTGCGCAACAGGATCTCGAGTGCCAGTGCTGCCGAATCCGTGTCTTCCGGCCGGTCGGGGCCCGTTGGCTCGGTGGAGCGAACCACATGCTAGCACCGATTCCGCGTGTTCTACCCTGGCGCCGGCGCATCCAACCCAACGGCCATCAGCTGCGCCTTCATGCGCCGCATGCCCAGCCGAATGCGTCCGTGGACGGTGCCGAGGGGAAGCCCGGTCTTGGCTGCGATCTCCGCATGAGAACGTCCCTCGAGGTACGCAATGGAGATGGCCTGCCGCTGAAGCGGCGGCAGCCTGTCGATCGCGCTTCGGACGGTCTCGCCGTCGAGCCTGGCGACAACCTGGTCAAGCACCGCCGGACTGGAGTCACGTAGCGAGAGCAGGAGCGCCTCGTCATCGGCACCCGATTGGCGCTGGGCGCGGAGGATGTCGATGGCACGGCTGCGCACGATGCCGAGGATCCAGGACTTCACGCTGCCCCGACCGGGCGAGTAGGAACCAGCCTTCCGCCAGACCGATAGAAACGCTTCCTGGACGACATCCTCCGCCCGCCCACGGTCATGAACGATGCGCAGGGCCACGCGAAATGCGACTTGATGGTGACGGTCGTAGAGCGCAGACAAGGAGGATTCGTCGGCAGCCACGATGCCGTCCATGAGATCCGCATCTGTCGGCCCTCGGGCTAAGGTTTGTGCGGTCATGCGCGCAGGATATGCCGATCTTGCCGCTCGTGTCAACTGTTTGT
Source organism: Candidatus Limnocylindria bacterium (assembly GCA_037721115.1). Classification (GTDB taxonomy): domain Bacteria; phylum Chloroflexota; class Limnocylindria; order QHBO01; family QHBO01; genus JACDBZ01. The sequence continues at coordinate 3 of JBBJNX010000406.1, read as the reverse complement.
CCA
>JBBJNX010000405.1:0-2509 GCA_037721115.1 Candidatus Limnocylindria bacterium | reverse complement strand
GGTGCATGAATTCTCGGCCGTCAAGAGCGATGTCCAGGTCCAGCGTCTTGAGCGCTGCGATCGTCCCGCTGAACCCGTCGACGACCCGGTGCAGCTCATGTCGCCGGACGAGCCAGCCGATCGGCCATGACGACGAGCCGGCGGCCCAGTGCTGCTTGACCTTGTCCGGGACCTTTCCCTGGGTGAACATCCATCCGTCGTAGGCGTGGCGCATGACCCCGTACGCCGGACCGATGCCCTTGATGTCCGCGCGGACCGCCATCCGGAGCAGTCCCTCGGCAGTGAAGACGGTCAGCTGACCCGCTCCACCGGCTCGCAGGGTTCCGGGCCGAATCTGGTTCCAGTCGGCACGAAGCCCCCGCTCGTGCAGCTGGCCAATCGCATCACCGAGGAGTGCGCCGAGCAGGACACCGCGGATCCGGTCAGCCCGCCGCACGTCGCCGACGCGGCGGGGCGGGATGTACGGGATGCGCTTCGGTGCGGGGCCGACCAGCGCTCGGCAGACCGCACAGTCTGGATCTCGGGAGGGCCAGTCGGCCAGCGGCATCAATCGACCTCGATCCTGAGAGCGGGTGTCACTCGTTCTCGAACCCCGAGCCTGGGTCGAACCAGCTGGACGGCGTTCTCGTTGACGATGCGGACGGTGTCCGGCGGGAAGCCGGTCGGTCGCCTGGCCTTGATCTCGGAGCCGTACCACTTGGCCCCGACGACCGTGGCCAGGCCGACCGGAGCGAGGCCGGCCACGACCGTGCCGGGCGTGAGCGCTTCGAGCGTCGCGTTTCCGTGTCCTCCTTGTTCGCCTCAGCTCGAACCCACCACGGACGCTGGCCATTCTCGGGAACGCCCTACGGCACAGTGCAGCGGTCCGCTGCGCGTCGTCGGCGGGGTAAGTGGGCGGGCGTCATCCGACGAGCGAACGATTGTCATGCGGTCTGGGACGCGGCGACCAGAGTATCAATGGCCACAAGCTGGGCCGGCTGCCACGGTGCCCGGCATGGACATAGCCGCTCAAGTGAGGTCACTGCCGTGCCCGCCAAGGATTGACGGGTCCCGGGGTGAGTCGCCAAGCAGATCGCGACGCGCGTGGCGTTGCCGCACGCGTGGACCCTCACTCTACGCCATCCGCCGGCCTAATAGCTCATCCATCCGGTCGGCGGCTGCTCGACCGAGGCTGGGCACAACATGTGAGTAGGTGTTCATCGTCAGGCTGATCTGACTGTGGCCGAGCGTCTCCATGACCACTCTCGGCGCGACACCCTGGGCGAGCAGCAGCGAGGCGCAGGCGTGGCGCAGGTCATGGAATCGCTGTCGGGGCAGACCGGCTCGCGCGAGCAGGGCCTGGAAACGTCGTGTGACGGTGATGCCATCGAGTGGCGTGCCCACCGTGGTGGTGAAGACGAGCGCACGAGGATCGTCGCGCCACTGTCGCGCCACTCGTCTCTCTTGCGTCTGCCTTGCCTCGTGCCGTCGTAGCCCCTCGAGGACCACCGTGGGGAGTGCGACGACACGGTGCGAGGTCACCGACTTGGGCTCGACGAGGATGAGCTTGCCCTCCACGCGTTGCAGCGCCTGACGGACCTCGAGCGTCCCGCTCTGGAGGTCGACGTCTCGCCAGGACAGGCCTAGCAGCTCGCCTTGCCGCAGCCCGACGCCGAGCGCCACGAGGTACAGCGCCTCCAGCCGATCGCCGTCTATCGCGGCAAGCAGCACGCGCGCCTGATCGCTGTCGAGCGGGCGCACCTGTCGCCGCGGGACGTACGGCGGCTGGGCTAGTCGCGCGACGTTGCGGTGCACGAGTCCCCACCTCTCGGCCTCGCCAAGGGCCTGGCGCAGCACCGCCCGGATGTAGGCCACCGACCGGGGCGACAGCCCCGATGCGGACTTGGCGTTCAGGAAGCGCTGCACCTGCTGGGGTGACAGCGTGACGACCTTAAGGTGCCCAAGCCCGGGCTCCAGATGCACGCGCACGATGCAGGAGTAGCTGGCGAAGGTGCTCGGGCGCCGGGCCGGGCGGACGCTATCGTCCAGCCATTGCCGAAGGAACGTCCCGACGGTGAGGCGGGCGCTCGCGAGCGGCGTGGCGCCGGCAGCCTCCGTCTGCAGGGTCTCTCGCAGTCGATCCCGCACGCTAGCGCGCGTACGGCCGAGGATGGATCGCCGGACCCGACGCTCATCAGGCCCGCTTACGAGGACCCGAGCCTCCCAGCGGCCATCCTTCCTCAGTCGGATCGTGCCCTCGTTGGCTCCGCGGCGTGGCATCGGCTCTTCGGCCCCCGGCTGTCGCGTGACTGTCAATGCCCGGTGGGCTCGACAAAGTTCACCGAGCCATTCATCACTCGACGCGGCCGGAATTGCAAGCTCCATCGCGCGGGGAGACGGTTCGTTGGTCAGCGGCGACTGGAACACCGCCCGGCTATGGGACAAGCTCCACCCAGGGGCTCGTGGGGCCGACTTCTTCACCCGGGCCGAAGAAGATGGCTGGGTCGACGTGGGTCTCGGGACCGCGCTA
>JBBJNX010000404.1:0-2512 GCA_037721115.1 Candidatus Limnocylindria bacterium | reverse complement strand
AACCGGGTGTCCACACCTGCGCCCGAGCGGCGAGGCTAGCATCCACCGGGTGTCGTCGACGCGCCCTCCTGCGACATGCTCACCGACGCTGCCGATGACCCTCCGAGCTACCACGGCAACCGGCCCAGAGACCTGCGGTCTGCCCGTCCCTGACACCGCTATGCGCATCACATCCGAGTCCTCCCCGCCCGCCTGGAGGCATTGGCACCGACCTCTGCCTGCCACCAGCCCCGCGCGTGCTCGACTACGGATGCGCGGACGTTCCCTACCGCCGGTTCTTCCCCGCGGATGCCGACTACGTAGCCGCCGACCTCCCCGGCAACAGCCAGGCCACGCTGCACCTCAGCGCCGACGGCACCGTCCCTCTGGCCGACGACAGCTGCGACGCGGTGATGTCGACCCAGGTGCTCGAGCACGTAACCGATCCGGCGCTCTATCTCGCCGAGGCCTATCGGGTCCTTCGTCCTGGCGGCCGCATGCTGCTTTCGACCCATGGCGTATTCGTGTATCACCCAGATCCTGACGACTACTGGCGATGGACGTGCGCAGGATTGCGCCGAGCGGTCGAGCAGCAGGGGTTCGAGATCGTGAGGTTCGAGGGCATCATCGGTCTGGTCCCTACCGGTCTGCAGCTCATCCAGGATGCCTACTACTGGCGCCTTCCGCGACTCCTCCGGGCCCCGTTCGCGCTCATAATGCAATCCGCAGTCTCGTTCTCCGATCGACGCCACAGCCCTGAGAGCCGGGCGCTGAACGCACAGGTTTTCGGGCTCATCGCCCAAAAGCCGTGAGACTCGACATCGCCTGCGCCGCCGAGGGCCAGGCGTACGTCGCCCACTGCGCGGCGATGCTGCACTCGTTGCTCGAATCCAATCGGGACCACGACGTGCACGTGCACTTCATGCACGGCGCGGACATCGGCGGCGACGTCCAGAAGGCGCTCGCCGGCATGATTGAGCGAGAGGGCGGAACCGTCGCGTTCCTGCACATCGGAGACGATGCCGTCGCGGGGCTTCCGACCAAGGACTTCACGCGTACGGCGACGTGGTACCGGATCTTTTTGCCCGAGCTCCTCGCCGACGTCGACCGCGTCCTGTACCTCGATGCCGACCTGCTCGTGCTCGACTCCCTTGCTCCGTTGTGGTCCGTCGACCTGCGGAATCGCTGGGTCGGCGCGGTCACCAACGTCCTGCAGGATGAACACAGCCATCGCCCCGCGTCGCTAGGCCTAGCTGGGCCCCGTGTCTACTTCAATGCGGGCGTGCTGCTGATGAACCTCGAGGAAATGCGACGGGACCGATGCAGCCACGCCGTCTTCGAATACGGCGTTGTCAACGCCGATCAGCTCGAGTGGCGCGATCAGGACGCGTTGAACGTCGTCCTAGGCAGCCGGCGTGTGACCCTCCACCCACGCTGGAACTGCATGAACAGCTTCTACTCCTTCCCCAAGACCGCCCGGATCGTCGGCCGACTCGCCCTTAGGCAAGCGCTGCGCCATCCCGCGATCCGGCACTTCGAGGGGCCCGGCCAGAACAAGCCCTGGCATCCCGACGCCGATTCCGCGGCGCGAGCGCTCTATCTCCGGCATGCCCGCCGGACGCCCTGGCCTCCCTGAGTCCTATCATGGCCCCGCTCTTGTACGACGCTGACCCCCGCACCGGACGCCTTATCTCCCGCCTCTCAGGGTCTGCGCTCAAGCGCGGGCTGAAGGTCTGGGAGCGCACCGCGCGGCCGTCGGTCACACGGCTCTTCCACCAGGACCTGATCGTCAAGACCGGGAACTTCGCGCACACCACATGGGTAGGCCAGCCCATCTGGCAGAACGTGCTCGACCTCTGGACGATCCAGGAGACGATCGCCGAGATCAAACCGGCGCTCCTGATCGAAACGGGTACGAACCGCGGTGGCTCGGCGCTGTTCTACGCCCACCTCATGGACATCATGGGAACGGGCCAGATCATCACGGTCGACATCCTCAAGCTCCACGAACTCCAGCATCCACGCGTGGAGTTCGTGATCGGCAGCTCGACCGACGACGTTGTGATCGAGCACATACGCGAGGCGGCATCAAAGGCCGAAGGAGCGGTGATGGTGATCCTCGACGGGCTTCACGATTGTGACCATGTGGCGAAGGAGCTCGAGCTCTATGCGCCGCTGGTGACGCCAGGCAGCCTGCTGCTCAGCCAGGACGGGATCATCGATCAGCTGGGGATGTTCGCCGATTCCCGACCGGGGCCGCTGCCAGCCAACCGGGACTTCCTCGACCGCCATCCTGAATTCGAGTACGACCAGAAGCGCAACGAGCAGTTCCTGCTGACGCACCATCCGATCGGATGGTTACGTCGCCTCCACTAGAGGAGTAGGCGGCGCGCCGCAGCGTGCGCTTTGCGTCTCGGCGCGGCAGATCTCGCTGGTCGGTTGGGTGTTGGCTTGGCCCGGCAAACGAGGTACCTTGGAAAGACAGGGAATCGGGCGTGCGCCCGGGAGAGGTCTTACATGGCGGTCGACGGCG
>JBBJNX010000047.1:0-9714 GCA_037721115.1 Candidatus Limnocylindria bacterium | reverse complement strand
CAAGGCGACCGATGACGACGACACCGAGGGCCACGCCTCGCTGAGGAATCTCCGGTAGCAGGGCCGCGATTCGTGGCCAATCAAGAGACCGATGCCGCGCTCGCCGCACTCGTTGCGGCGGCGCGGCGTTCTGCCGTCGGGCGGCGTTTGCAGGGAGACATCGAGACCCGCCTGCTGCAGAGCATCGTTGATGCAACCGTGCGGCTCTTCGACGCGGAGGCCGCCTCGATCGCGTTGTTCGAGCAGAATCCCGATCGGCTCGAGTTCCGGGTCGCCGCCGGAGAGCAGGGCGCCGGCGCCGTTGGGCTGACCGTCCCGCCCACGCAGGGGATCGTCGGCTTCGTCTACTCAACCGGGCAGGCGCTATCGCTGTCCGATGTCGCCAACGATCCGCGCTTCAACCGGGACGCGGCCGAGCAGACCGGGTACGTGCCGCGATCGATCGCCGCGGCGCCGCTCCTCGACGAGCACGGCACGGTGGGCGCGTTACAGGTCCTGGATAAGCGCGGGTCGCCCACGTTCTCGCTGAAGGACATGGAGCTGCTTGGCGTCTTTGCCGGACAGGCGACCGTCGCCATCGCCGCGGCCCGCGTCCCGCGTGACACGGATCGGCTTCTGCGCAGCGTGCTCGGACAGATCGGGCCCGATCTCGAGGACGGGCAGATCCAGGAGCTGGTGGCCGCGGCCACGCGGGACCTTGACGTTGACGACGACGCGCCCTTCTGGCGCCTGGTCGACCAGGTGGCGCGGCTGCGCTCGCTCACCGATCGCGAGACCGAGCTCCTGACCGACATCCTCGACGTGGTCGCCGCTCATGCCATGCGTGGCAGGCGGGGCCGGTCGATTCGGTGACCGAGCAGCTCCCAGCCTGGTCCGAGCCCTTCGCCGATCCGAAGCGTGAGCTGCGGCGCAGCCTGCGACTGCGCGGCGTCACACGAGACTGGGCATGGGGCGGCGCGACGGGCAAGGGCGTCCGCGTCGGGATCATCGACTCCGGCCTCGAGAATGATCACCCACAGCTCCACGGACGGGTCGTCGAGAACGTCACCGTTGAGCTGGGTGACGATGGACCGACGGTCGTCCCGGACGGACAGGTTGACATGTTCGGCCACGGCACTGCCTGTGGCGCAATCATCCTGGGCCTGGCGCCGGAGGTCGAGCTGATCTCGATCCGCGTCCTCGGTGCCGATCTTCGAGGAAAGGGTACGGCGTTCGCCGCTGGGCTCGAGTGGGCGATCGATCAGGGTCTCGAGGTCTGCAACCTCAGCCTGTCGTCGAAGAGCGAGTCGCTCTACCCGATCTTCCATGACCTGGCAGATCGTGCGTATTTTAACGGCACCGCGCTCATCAGCGCGGCGAACAACGTCCCGGCACCGAGCTATCCCTCCCTCTTCTCATCGGTGCTTTCGGTCGCGGCACACGGCGAGCCCGACCCGTGGCGGCTCTACTACAACCCGTCGCCGCCGGTCGAGTTCGGGGCCTGGGGCGTAGATGTGCCGATCGCCTGGAAGGACGGGGGCAGCACCGTCGCCACCGGGAACAGCTTTGCGGCGCCTCACGTTGCCGGCCTGGTGGCCCTGATCCTGTCGAAGCACCCGGGACTGAGCCCGTTCGAAGTCAAGGCCATCCTGGCCAGCGTCGCCGATAACCCCGGTCGGCGCCGGCCCCGTGGGCGTAGTCGACGAGCTGGCTCGCGCGCGTGACCCTGGCGCGAACGTACGTCGAGCTCTTCCGTCGCAATCACGCGCTCGCCCGGCTGCTTGCCGGTGAGTTCATCTCCGGCATCGGCGACTGGCTCTACCTGGTGGCGGTTCTGGTGGTCGTCTACGCCGAGAGCAACTCCGCGGTTCTGCTCGGGATCGTGGGAGCCGCCCGCATCCTGCCGTACGTACTCCTCTCGGTGCCGGCGGGGATCGTGGCAGACCGATTCGATCGACGGATGGTCCTGCTCGTCACCGATGTGGCGCGTGGCATCCTCATGCTCGTCCTGGTGGCCGCTGTGCTTGTGGATGCGCTGACGATCGTCATCGTGGGCATCTCGATCCTCGCCGCCTGCTTTTCCACCTTTTTCGGTCCGGCGATCGCCGCGCTCCTGCCGATGCTCGTCGATGAGAGCGATCTCGGGCCGGCCAACAGCGCGTGGGCGACGCTCGACAATGTCGCCTTCATCCTGGGCCCGGCGCTCGCCGGGATTCTGCTGGCAAGCGGCGGACTGGAGATCGCCTTTCTGCTCAATGCGATCTCCTTCGCGGTGGTGGCGGTCGTCCTGTGGCGGCTTCCTGTTCCCCGCTCTGCCGCCCCCATTGTGAGCGTTGACGACGCACCGACACCTCCGAGGGTCGCCTGGCGCCAGCTCGTGCGACCATTGGCGGGCCCATTCATCCTGGACTCGGCAACGAGCATCGTGGGGGGCGGTGTCGGCGTGCTGACCGTCGTCATCGCGGTCGACGTGCTGAACGCGGGCGAGGCAGGCACGGGCTATCTCAATGCGGCGACCGGGGTCGGCGGGGTGGTGGCGGGCATCGCCGGCGGCACGCTCCTGGCGCGACGCCTGGGCGTGCCGCTCGTGCTGGGCGGCGTGGTCGGCGGGATCGGCCTGGCGTGGCTGGCGCTGGCGGGCGATCTCATCACGGCCATGCTGGCCATCGCCGTCGCAGTTGCCGGGCTCCTCCTGCTCGACGTGGTGAACACCACGCTCATTCAGCGCATCGTCCCCGATGAGCTCCGCGGTCGTGCGATGGGCGTGCTCCAGGCGACCTCGGCCATCCTCTATTCGCTCGGCTCGCTGGTCATGCCGCTCATCGCCAGCGTCTATGGTGTCGGGCCGGTCCTGATCGGGTCGGCGGTGATCACGGCGCTGGGCGTCGGCATCGCCCTGGCGCTGTCGGCCGGGGAGGCGCAGCCTGCGGCGCTCGACCCGACAAGGGCGCGCCTGCTCGAGCACCCGATATTCGGCGGGCTGCCCGCGGCGCGTTTGGAGGTGGCCGCGCGCCAGCTCGTGGGGATCCCCGTTGACGCCGGATCGGTGGTCGTTCGCCAGGGAGACCTCGCCGACCGCTTCTATCTCATCGGCGAGGGCAGCGTCACCGTGACCCAGGCGCCGGTTGCGGGCGGTGCCGAGGTCCATTTGCGCGACCTTGGTCCGGGCGACGTCTTCGGTGAGATCGGCCTGCTTCGACGCTCGCCGCGGACTGCCACGGTCACCGCCACGTCACCGGGAGTACTGCTGGCGCTTGACGCCGATGCCTTCCGCGACCTCGTCGGTTCCGGCCCCGGCCTCAGCACGCGCCTCCTTGACCTGTACCGCGGCGCGCTCACTCGCTAGGCGAACGCGCCGGCGGACGATCAGCAGCTGAGGTCCGGCTCGCCGGCCGATGGATGGGCGATGACCTGGCAGCCGGCCTTGACCTGCTCGAGGTGCGCGCCCTCGACGCCGTCGAATGAGTACAGATCCTCGCCGATGCGGACCGTCCCGGTCACCGTGGCCTCGCCCATGAGCGTGTTCTGGTGGCTGTTGACATTTCCTTCGCCCGGCTCACGAACGTGCAGGTGGCCGGTGTCGCGCTCCAGCTCCCCGACGAGGCTCCAGGTCAGATCAAGCGCAACGATGACCTCCTCCCCCGTACCGGGGACCTCGTTGATGACCGGGATCTCTGTGCGCAGCCACGCTCGATCGAAATGAACCGTGCTGCCGAGACGATCCAGCGTCTGACCGAGCCCGTCGAAGATGGGCGTCCCGCCGCCACTACCGCCCGCCGCGAAGACACCAAGGTGCCCCAGCGATGCCGCTCCGGCGCACACGTCGTTCTGTCGCACGAGAACACTGGCCAGGCCCTGGCGGTTGATGGGCCCCGGGCGGCCGCCGAAGACAGCGTCGGTGCCCGAGACGAAGACCTCGGTGAGGACGCAGCCCTCGATCGAGGTGAGGACAGCATCGGCGTGGCGTGAGCTGATGACGCGTTGGTAATCCGGGACTGCGGCCAGCGCCGTTGCGGGGATGGCGCTCGCCACCAGCAGTGCGGCCGCAAGGAGTGCAAGGGAACGGCGCATCGAATCGGACCTCTTGGGGGAGCGCTCTCTGTTCGGCGCTCGCATGCTTCTTCGACGGAGTCGGTCCGCATCCTGTTACGCCGAATCCCCCCGATCTTTTGCTCAGGTCGGCAGGTCGCCGGTCAGCAGGCGTCGATACGAGTCGTATCGGTCGTGCGAAACCGCCGCGGCCTCGACGGCTGTCCGCAGGCCGCAGCGGGGTTCGTGGATGTGGGTACAGTCGTTGAAACCGCACGCGCCCAGGTGAGGACGGAACTCGGGAAAGCACGACGCCAGCTCGGTCGATGGGATCTGCCACAGGCCGAGCTCCCGGATACCGGGCGTATCGGCGACGTAGCCGCCGGCCGGTCCCTCGAGTGGATGAAGCTCCGCGTGGGTTGTGGTGTGCTTACCCTTGCCGCTCTCCACCTCGGAGACCTCACCGGTTACGAGCTGGAGGCCTGGCTGGAGCGCATTCAGCAGCGTCGACTTGCCGACGCCCGAGGGCCCGGTGACGATCGAGAGCTTGCCGGCCAGGCGCCCGCGCATCTCCTCCAGGCCGATGGCGGCCCTGGCGCTGGCGTACAGGACGTCGTAGCCGATGCCCTCGTATGGGCTGAACAGCTCGCGCGCGACGTCCTCCCCAACGAGGTCGACCTTGTTGGCCACAAGCAGCACCGGGACCTCGTTGTACTCGGCCACGACGAGAAAGCGGTCGATCAGGCGTGGGTTCGGTGGCGGCCGGTCCGACGAGAACACGACGGCCACGAGATCCGGATTGGCGACGATCACATCCTCGCGCCAGGAGCCGCGTGGTCCGGGCTGGCGGCGGCTGAAGCGGCTCTCGCGCGGCACGACGGAATCGATGGCGCCGGTCCCATCCGGCAGGCGCTCGACCGTCACCCGGTCGCCGATGACGGCAAGGTCGGACGCCTGCCGCTCCTTCTTCATGCGACCCCGTAGCCGCGCCTCGACGAGGTCGCCCTCCGCCGTCGCGATCGTGTAGAACCCGGACCGCGCCCGCAGCACGAGACCGGTCGTCACGCTCACCCGAGCGCGCCGACCACGTTGCCGTAGATCGTCTTGTCGCGCCGAGGGATCTGCGGCCCGCGCGCCATCCGACCATCCCAGGGCTCAAGCTCGGCTCCCAGCTGAGCCAGCCGTTCGGACCCCGCGCGGTTGTCCGGCGGCAGGTTCAACGTCAGCGTCTTCGCCGAGGGCAGGCGATCGAACGCCTCTCCGATCAGGGCGACGGCGATATCGGGCGTATCGGCCAGAAGCGGACCCACTCGCTCGCCGTCCGGGCGGATCCATCCGTAGCCGACCATCTCCCCATCACGGCGGGCGACGCTCAGCGGCCGATGGGGGTCATCGAGCATGATCCTGAGAAGACCGCCCCGGTCGCCACCGAAGCGGGGCGCGTCGTAGGCGAGCAGCTCCTCCGCGGCCTCTTGGCCGGCGTCGGAGAGCATGATGCCGGCGGTGCTGCCGATGCCGTCGTGGATGCCGCCAATTCCTCGTTGCACGCGGACCAGGGCGCTCATGCCTGTCAGTTCGAAGCCATGGCGCGCGTAGAGCGGGCGGCCGTCGGCCGTGGCGTAGAGCTCCATGCGAGTCGTACCGCGCGCCTCCAGGAACTCGATGACCGCCCGGAGGATGGCGGCCCCGATGCCGCGCCGCCGGTGCTCGGAGTCCACGACCATGTTGCCGATGAAGCCCAGCCGGCCGTAGCTGATGCCCGATCCGGCGCCGATCACCCGACCGCGCAGATCGACGACAACCAGGCATCGGGCATGCGGTGGCTCGAGAATCGCACGCAGCACCCAGTGGTGGACCGACCAGCCGACCGCCTCGCGCATCTCGGCAATGCGCGGCAGGTCGGCGGCATCGGCACGGCGCAGGCGGAGCCCATCGGGGAGCGGCATCGGGACCGAGTCTAGCCGCGCCGGTAGCATGGTCGCGTGGACGACCTGCGGGATCGATACGCGCGCCTGGTCGCGGCCTTCGGTGCCCGCACCGAGGCGTTCGACCCGGATCAGCTCGCGGCGGATGCTGAGTCGCTGGCTGCAGAGGCCGATTCGACCTGGTTGCGGTCACAAACTCGGGCACTTGCCGCCGCCTCGCGGGCGATCGGCGGGGCTGAGTGGGACTTCGAGGCCATCGTCGATGTCTCTCTTCCGCCACTCGACCCGACGGCACTGGCTCGCCTCAACGACCAATTACCGGGAGCCGGCCCGCTGGCCGAGCGCCGGGCCGCTCACGACGTCGCGACGAGCCTCACGCCAGATGCGCTGCGCTCCGCCGCCGAGGAGCTGCTGCGAGTATTCCGTCGGCGCGCGGTCGAGGATCTCGAGCTTCCGATAGACCATGCGCTCGCGCTGGCGGTCGTTGAGCGACCCGCTGAAGCGTGGCATGTCAGGCTCGCCGCCCCGGCGGTCCTGACGCTCAATGCGAGCGCCGGGTGGACGGCTGATCGCCTCATTCGAGCGATTCCCGCGAGCGCCTATCCCGGTCGACATCTTTCACGGCTCATGCGGCCGCCTGCTCCGGAATGGAGCCCGTCGCCGGAGATGACCGTCGACTGCGGACTCGCCGCGGTTGGCCGCGAGATCCTGATGGCGGACCACGAACTCGCCCATGAGATCGAGCGGATCGGACGCTTGTCCGGCCTGCGGTGGAGCGGTGAGCGCATCGTGGCCGTCAGTCGGGCGCGCGCAGACCTGGCGCCCATGTTCGCGGCCGTCGCTCATGGCTTGCCGTTCCAGGACGTCGGGCGCGAACTCTTCGTGCTCGGCGTGGACGCGCAGCGTTCGGAGGCGCTCATCACGCGCTGGCGGGACCCGCTGGAGAGGGCCCGCAGCCTCGCCCGCGCGGCTGGTCCGCCGCTCGTTCGTTCCTGGCTCGCGACGACCGGACAGACCACCGGCCTGCAGCGCCTGCTTGCGGAGCGCCTGGTTCCCACCATCCTGCGAGCGGACATGGTCGATGCCGCGGGCTGATCGATCGGTCGATGTCCTGCTTGTCGGGGGTGGGATCTCCTCGGTGCGATGTGCTCGCGCCCTGCGTCGCCACGGGTTCGATGGGTCGGTTCTCCTCGTCGGCAACGAGGATCGCGCTCCATACAACCGTCCGCCCCTCAGCAAGGAGTTGCTGCGCCAGGACCTGCCCGACGAGCTCCTCGCGGCCGAACCCCCCGCGTGGTACGCGAGACGATCGATCGAGCTGTGGACCGATGCACGGGTCACCGCCCTCGATCCCGATACCCGCCGGGCGACCTTCGAAGATGGTACGAACGTCGGCTTCGAACGATGTCTGCTGGCGACCGGGGCAAGGCTTCGCCGCCTCTCGATCCCGGGCCGCGAAGGGGCGTTGATGCTTCGAACGGCCGATGACGCCAGGCGTGTTCGCGCGGCCGCAGCCGCCGCGCCGGGCGGCGCGGCGGTGGTGATCATCGGCGGCGGATTCATCGGCCTCGAGGTCGCCTCCGCCATGGCCGCCCTCGGCCTGCATCCGACGGTCCTCGAAGCGGCTCCCAACCTGTGGGCGGGCAGGCTTGGCCTCAGTCTCGCCGCGTGGGCCGCCGACCAGATGGTCGAAGCCGGAATCGTGCTGCACCTGGGGTCGGCCGTGACGCGGCTTGCGGGTGGCGCGGTGTGGGTCGGCCAAGAGCGGTTTCCCGCCGCGTTCGTCGTGGCCGGCATCGGGGTGCAGCCGCGTGACGGCCTCGCCATGGAGGCCGGGATCGCCACCGGCGACGGCATCCTCGTCGACGCCGATCAGCGCACGAGCCATCCGGCCGTATGGGCGTCCGGCGACGTTGCTCGCCTCGACGGCCGCCGCGTTGAGCACTGGCATGCCGCGCGCGAGGCGGGCGAGCGAGCGGCCCTCTCGATGCTCGGGCTTCCGGTGCCCGGAACCAAGCCGCCATGGGTCTTCTCGGAGATCGCCGGGACCACGGTGGACGTCTTCGGCGACGCGACGAGCTGGGACGACGAGCGCTGGGCGCGCGACAGATCCGTTTTCGCCTACCTCGATCGTGGGCACCTCGTTCAATTGGCAGTCATTGACTCGGCCCTGGACCTGGCCACTGCGCGTGGGTTGGTGGACCGCGGCGCATCGGTCCATGAGCTGGAGGACGCCGTCATGCGTTCGTTCGATGGTTGACTGCTTCCGGCACGTTCCGGGGTTGCCCACCGGGCCCGCCCCGGTTGACCCTGCGACCAGGGTGCGGGACAATGCTCGCAGAACACCGACCATTTCAGTCGGGATTCGCACCGCGAGGCGATCCCGGCGTGAGTCCGCGAGGAGAGCATGGCCCTTCCGAATCCAGCCCTGAGCCAGATCCCAGATAGCTACAAGTACGGCTGGCACGACGCGGAGCAGCCCCGCACGACGTTCGAGAAGGGGATCAGCGCCGAGGTGGTCGCCGAGATCAGCCGCATCAAGGACGAGCCGAAGTGGATGACCGATCTGCGCCTCAAGGCGTATCGGCACTTCGAGGCGCGCCCGATGCCGAAGTGGGGCGCGGACCTGACCGGGATCGACTTCCAGGACATCTACTACTACGTTACCGGCAATTCGGAAGGCGCCGCCCAGTCATGGGACGACGTTCCCGACTACATCCGTCGCACGTACGACAAGCTGGGTATCCCGGAGGCGGAGAAGAAGTACCTCGCCGGCGTCGGCGGGCAGTACGACTCAGAGGTCATCTATCACAACATTCGCGAGGACCTCGAGAAGCTGGGCGTCATCTTCATGGGCACCGACCAGGCGCTCAAGGAGCACCCCGACCTCTTCCGCGAGCATTTCGGCACGGTCATCCCGGCCAATGACAACAAGCTTGCTGCGCTGAACACCGCCGTGTGGTCCGGTGGATCATTCATCTATGTGCCCAAGGGCGTGCACGTGGAGCTTCCGTTGCAGGCCTATTTCCGCATCAACACCCAGAACATGGGCCAGTTCGAGCGCACCCTGATCATTGCCGATGAGGGGAGCAGCGTTCACTACGTCGAGGGCTGCACCGCGCCGACCTACTCGACCGCGTCGCTGCACTCTGCCGTGGTCGAGATCATCGTCAAGAAGGGCGCTCGCGTCCGCTACACGACGATCCAGAACTGGAGCTCCAACGTCTACAACCTCGTCACCAAGCGCGCGGTGGCGCACGAGGATGCGGTCATGGAGTGGGTGGATGGCAACCTCGGCTCGAAGGTGACCATGAAGTACCCGAGCATCTATCTGCTCGGTGAGCGTGCCCACGGCGAGGTGCTCAGCATCGCCTTCGCCGGAGACGGTCAGCACCAGGACGCGGGCGGCAAGATCATCCACGCCGCGCCGAACACGACCTCGCTCATCACCTCGAAGTCCATCTCGCGGGGCACTGGCCGCACGTCATACCGCGGCCTGATCAAGGTCTACCCCGGCTGCGAGCGTTCGAAGTCGACCGTCCGCTGCGACGCGCTCATCCTCGACGACGACGCGCGTTCGGACACGTATCCCTACATGGAGATCGACGAGGAGAACGTCACCATCGGCCACGAGGCGACCGTCTCCAAGGTGGGCAGCGAGCAGCTGTTCTACCTGATGAGCCGTGGACTGTCGGAGTCGGAAGCGTCGGCGATGATCGTCAACGGATTCATCGAGCCGATCGTCAAGGAGCTGCCGATGGAGTACGCGGTCGAGATGAAC
>JBBJNX010000403.1:0-2523 GCA_037721115.1 Candidatus Limnocylindria bacterium | reverse complement strand
GGCGGTCCCCACCATCGCTCCAGCTGGCGTGGGTCCGCCCACAGCTGCCAGACGCGCTCGGGAGAGGCGTCGAACTCGGCGGTCATCGTCATGGTCAGGGCATCGGCATCCTTGTGGACGGCGGTGACGGTCACTTCTTGCGCTCCTTTGTTTCGGTGATGAGATTGGTCATGCGGTCGATTCGTCCGCGCCACAGCTCCTCGTAGCGGTCAAGCAGGCGTTGCGCGGCGTGGAGCCCCAGGACGTTGGTCCGAACGACCTTGCGTCGCCCGGTCCGCTGCTTGATGACGAGGCCCGCCCGCTCCAGGACCGCGACGTGCTTCTGCACGGCGGCGAAGCTCATGGGGTAATGGTCCGCGAGTTCGGCCACGCCCTCCTCGCCGGCGATCGCTCGACGGACGATGTCACGTCGAGTGGCATCCGCCAGTGCGGCAAAGACGCGATCGAAGTCTGCGGCGGGTGTCATTGATACAACCATAAGGTTGTATGATCAAGACGTCAAGCCCCGAACGTTCGGGAATGGCATCATCCGACGCTCAGGCCGCACAAGGAGGCGATGTGTCCTTTCAGGCATACCTCGACAACATCGAGACGAAGACCGGTCGTACGCCGCGCGAATTCATGGAGATGGCGACCGCCCGCGGGTACGACACGACCACGAAGGCAGGGAGCATCGTCGAGTGGTTGAAGGAGGATTTCGACCTCGGTCGCGGCCATGCCATGGCGCTGGTGCACGTCATCAAGAACGGTCCGCAGATCAGCGACCAGCACGTTGGAACCGACGGCGTTCACGGCGATGAGTCGAACGTGCTCCACATCGACGGCATCGCGGCCCGAGGAGCCACAGCGCAGGACGGCTGATCGTGAGCATTTTGACGATTCGACCCCAATTGTCACGACCGGCGCATCGGCGCCGACAGATGCTCACCATGGCGGCAAGGGACCGAACGCGGCTGCGAGTCGGTGGCCCCGGTCATCAGCGTGTGGACGAATTACTTCGCGATTTCCCAGATGTGGCCAGCGGGATCCTGGAAAGCGGCCGTTCGCACTCCCCAGGATCGATCCATCGGACCGTTCAGGAGCTCGACTCCGCGCCTGACGAGCTCGGCGCACATGGCATCCACGTCATCGACCTCGATCGTGAGCTGAAAGCGCGACCCGACCTCGCGATCGGCCACCTCCGCTGGCTCGACGAGCTCAAGTGCCGCTGAGGCCTTCAGCAGGTTGATGAGCGTCTCGCCGAACTTGAACACGGCCGAATCGGCATCTTCGAACGTCACCGGCAGGCCGAACACCTCCCGATAGAACTGCTTCGTGGTGTCCAGGTCCTCGACGAACAGCGTGATTGCCCCAATGCCCCGTGGCCACGACTCCATTTTCGTATCTCCCCTAGCAATTCTGATCATGGTGGCGCTCAGGCGAGACGCACGCCGGCTGCCCGCGAGTCATGTTCCCGCCGCCAGCTTCTCCCAAACTGACACGTGCTTCGTGCTGTCATTCGTGAATGGCTCGCGGCTCCAGTCGGCCCATCGATCGCGCAGCCGCATCCCGGCCAGCTGTGCCATGAGGTCGAGTTCGCTCGGCCACACGTAGCGGAACGGAATCGAGCGGAGTTCGAGACGACCGTCGACCTCCCTGAAATGATGTGAGACCAGACCTTGGCGTGCGACGTCGAACTCGTCGATGCCCCAATGGCGCTCGTCCGCGCTGAATACCCGATGCGTGTCTCCAGGCGGAAGCCGTTGCAGATCCGGCACGAGGACCTCCACCACGAAGCACCCGTCGGCCTCGAGGTGCGCCGCCACGTTGCGGAAGCAGCCCACCTGCGCCTCCTGCGACGTGAGGTTCATGATCGTGTTGACGAGGATATAGGCGAGCCGGAACGACCCATCCACACGAGTGGTCGAAAAGTCGCCGATGGTGACGCCGACCGCTTCCGCCTCCGGCTTCGCCTTCAGCCGATCGGCCATGGCGCGCGAGAGCTCGATCCCGTGAACCGATAGGCCGCGCCGCGAGAGAGGTAACGCGATCCGTCCGGTGCCGACTCCCAGCTCGAGCGCCCGGCCCTCGCCCGCCAGCTCGGCCAGCAGGTTGACCACCGGCTCGACGGCCTCTGGACGGAACTGGGAGTCGTAGGTCTCGTCGTACCGGGCCGCGACCCGCTCGTCGAAGTATCCGTCGTCGTGCATGCGGGCCAGCCTACCCCTTCCTCATGGCCGTGTGACCTGGCGGCTCCGCTCGACGCCGGCGCCCAGCGCACGGGATGGCCAGCGTGCTCTATTCGGCGGTCTCCTGCGGTGCGTGGATCGAGGTGAGATTAAACGCTCGCAGTCGCGGCACCGCGTCTACGTCCACGATCGTGACGCTCGCCGGGCTGACCGGCACGATGCTCGCTGGACCCAGGCCCAACAGGTGCGCGCAGACTGCTCGGATCGGGCCGCCGTGTGTCACGACCAGGTGCCGCCCCTCACGTTGGATGAGCAGGTCCAAGGCGCCCGAGACTCGAGCCACGAGATCGTCCCA
>JBBJNX010000402.1:0-2528 GCA_037721115.1 Candidatus Limnocylindria bacterium | reverse complement strand
CTGGTCGGCCGCAAGTTCACCTTCCTCGTAACCATCTCACTGATGGGCGGTGCCACCACGCTGATCGGCATCCTGCCGACCTACGACACCATCGGCCTGCTCGCTCCGATCCTCCTGGTCTTCATCCGTCTCCTGCAGGGCCTTGCGCT
Source organism: Candidatus Limnocylindria bacterium (assembly GCA_037721115.1). Classification (GTDB taxonomy): domain Bacteria; phylum Chloroflexota; class Limnocylindria; order QHBO01; family QHBO01; genus JACDBZ01. The sequence goes on along the minus strand of JBBJNX010000402.1, from coordinate 2,379 downwards.
CGGCGGCGAGTACGGCGGCGCGGCGATCTACGTGGCCGAGCACTCGCCGGACAACAAGCGCGGCCTGTTCACCAGCTGGATCCAGACGACGGCCACGTTCGGACTGCTGCTGGCACTCGTGGTCATCGGGATCACGCGCGTCACGCTGGGCGAGGAAGCCTTCGCCGCGTGGGGCTGGCGCATTCCCTTCCTGCTCTCGGCAGTCCTCGTGGGCATCGCGCTCTACATCCGTCTGAAGCTGCGCGAGACCCCGCTCTTCACGCGCCTGAAGGACGCCGGAAATGCGTCGACCCAGCCGCTGAAGGACAGCCTTGGCAACCGCAAGAACTGGGGCCTCATCCTGCTGGTGCTGTTCGGCATGACGGCAGGCCAGGCCGTCGTCTGGTACACGGGCCAGTTCTATGCGCTGCTCTTCCTGCAGACGTCGATGGGCGTGCCATTCGTCGATTCGTACATCATCGTCGGCGTCGGCATCGTGCTCGCGAGCCCGTTCTTCATCTTCTTCGGCTGGCTCAGCGACAAGATCGGACGCAAGCCGATCATTCTCGGCGGCTGCCTCATCGCGGCCATCACGTATTTCCCGATCTACAACGCGATGGCGGCCTTCTCGCACCCGACCTTCGACGCTGCCGGCAAAGTCGTCCCCGCCGGGGCAGCGCCCGACCTCATTCCGCTCATCGCCCTGGTCTTCATCCAGGTCCTGTACGTGACCGCGGTATACGGACCGATCGCCGCATTCCTGGTCGAGTTCTTCCCGGCCAAGATCCGGTACACCTCACTCTCGCTGCCCTATCACCTCGGCAACGGATGGTTCGGCGGATTCGTGCCGCTCATCGCCACCTCGATCGTGGCGGCGACCGGGAACATCTACGCCGGCCTCTTCTACCCGATCATCGTGGCCCTGATGACGGTCGTGGTCGGCGGACTCTTCATCAAGGAGACGTTCCGCAACCGCATCTGGGACGAGGTGGGAGGCCATATCGATCCGAACGCGCCGCCGCGCGGTGAAGGCCCGCCGGAGAGCGCTCTGGCAGGCTGAGGGCGCTCGCGGAACGCGGGTTACCGCAAGGGACGCGGTGTGACGGCGAACGGCTCCTCCTACGCCGCGATGCGCGACGCGGCGGATCGTGACCCGGAACGCTTCTGGAGAGAAGCGGCCGACCTGGTCGGCTGGTTCCGGGTGCCGGAGCACGCCTACGAGCCCGATCCGCCCTCCTTCCGTTGGTTCGTCGGCGGACGGACCAACCTCGCGTATAACGCGCTCGACGCGCACGTGGTCGCTGGCAGCGGCGGCCGGCCGGCGCTGATCGCCGTCGACGAGAGCGGCGGGCACCGGACCCTCACGTACGATGATCTGCTGGCCCAGGTGCAGCGCGCGGCCTCCGGGTTGCGCGCTGCCGGCGTGGGTCGCGGCGATCGGGTCACGATCTACATGCCGACCTGCGTGGAGGCGATCGTGGCCATGCTGGCAACGGTGCGAATCGGCGCGATCCACTCCGTCGTGTTCGCCGGATTCGGACATGCCGCGCTGAGCGAGCGGATCGCCGCGAGCGGGTCACGCCTGGTGCTGACCACGACCACGACGCTTCGAAAGGGTCGCGCCGTACCCCTGTTGCCGATCGTCGATGCAGCCCTCACGAACGCTAGGGGCGTCGAGCGCGTGGTCGTGCTGGCACGCCATGGCGACTCCGTCCCGACGGGAGGATCATTCGTGAGCTGGGACGACTTCCTCGCCGCGGGGGACGGCCACTCCGACACCTGGGAGGAGATGGAGGCGAACGATCCTGCGTTCATCCTGGCCACCTCGGGCACCACCGCGCGCCCGAAGCTGGCGGTCCATTGCCATGGCGGTTACCAGGTCCACATCGTTGCGATGGCGCGCTGGTGTTTCGGCCTTCGCGCGAACGAGATGTGGTGGTCGACCTCGGACATCGGCTGGATCGTGGGACACAGCTACATCGTGTACGCGCCGCTCATCATCGGCGCCACGACCGTGGCCTTCGAGGGAGCGATTGATCACCCGGGCCCGGAACGTTTCTGGGGATTGCTCGGGGAGCTGGGCGTGAGCGGACTGTTCACGTCGCCGACGGCGGTGCGCGCGCTGATGCGGTACGGCGAGAAGATCGCGCGCGGCCACGATCTCGCTCACCTGGAGCGCGTCTTCTGCGCCGGCGAGGTGCTCAACGCGCCCGCCTGGGAGTGGCTCCAGCGAACCGTTCTCGAGGACCGAGTGCCGGTCATCGACCACATGTGGCAGACCGAAACCGGCGGGCCGGTGTTTGGCAATCCGTACGGCCTCGGGCTGCTGCCGATCAAGCCCGGGTCATCCGGGCCGCCGCTGCCCGGCATCGCCGCCGCGGTGGTGGATGCGAATGGCCG
>JBBJNX010000401.1:0-2533 GCA_037721115.1 Candidatus Limnocylindria bacterium | reverse complement strand
TCCAGGTCGTGGAGCGTGCGCCCGAGGTCGTCGGTCATCGTCACGAGCTCGTCGCTGATAGCTGCGACCGCGTCACGCCATATCCCGATGCCGCCTTTGCCGCGACCCACGTACGCGGCGAGGTCGTCGATGCTGGCTGGCCCGAATGCGGCCAGATACCGACGGGCTACCTGGGCACGGGCGTCGTTGAGTTCGATCTCGGGCTGCACCTTGCCAAGCCACTCAGATGCCGCCGCATACCGTGACCTGCCGTACCCCTCGCCTGCATGCGGCACATGGACCAGCGGCACCAGCGCAGCCAGATGCCGCCAGTACAGGCGCGGTATCGGCGTGTCGATCGGTCCAACCTCCTTGGCCATGAGCCGATTCAGCTCCGTGGAGGTTGCGTTGCCGTCGGAAAGCGCCGCCAGGGCCGCGGCGTGTGCGGCAGTCATGCGACGTCCAAGTGGAGAGTCGATGGCATTGGCCTTCGCAAGGAGGCGCCATTGACTCAGGCGGAGCGGCTGGCAGATTGCGAACATTGGCCACAGGTCATTCGCGCTGACGACGTGAATGGTGATCCGCATGAGGGAGCTGCGGACGACCTCGCGGCGGTCGAGTGCGGTGGCGAGATCGGCGGTACGCGGATCGGCCGCACGTGCGGTGAGGGCGATGGGTGGCCACTCGGGATGTTGGGCCTGAAGCGATCCCAGGCGCTCGACGGCTTCTCCCGCGGTGCGCGCCGTCATCGGTTCCAGGAGGCCCTGGCGAGCCAGCGTGGCGCGGTTGAGCTCACGCGCCGAGATTCGCGCCACGGAAGGACTAGGAGAGGCGGCGGATGACGCCGACCACCTTGCCCTGGATCTGGACGTCAGTGGCGTAGATCGGCTCCATCTCGGCATTCGCCGGCTGAAGTCGAATCCGGTCCTTCTCACGGAAATAGCGCTTGAGCGTCACGCCGTTATCCTCGAGCAGCGCAACCACGATGTCGCCGTCTCGCGCGGTCGCCTGTGGTTGCACGATCACAAAATCGCCATCGTCGATGAGCGCGTCGATCATGCTCTTTCCGCGCACGCGCAGGACGTAGGAGTCTTCCCGCGCCTCGAGCGAGCGAGGCACCTCGAGGGTCTCGGCCGCATCGGCGTATGCCTCGATGGGCTGGCCCGCGGCGATCTCGCCCAGGACGGGCAGCGCGAGGGTATCGCGCTCGACCGGCATCCGAAACGGCGTCACCTTGGGCCGGTCAGCGACCCGAGGTCGTGCCGAGGTCACTCGCAGAGCGCGCGACGAGTGCGTTCCCCGCTCCAGAAGACCGTCGCGCTCCACTGCGAGCAGGTGGTGATGGACCGCGCTCGTCGATGCCAGGCCGACCGCATCTGCAATCTCCCGGACGGAGGGCGGATAGCCGCGTTCTTCGACGGCGTGCGCGATGCAGTCGAGAATCCGCTGTCGGCGCTCTGTGTCGTGCCTGGTCAAGGTGTGTCCCTCCGCACGTCGATGCGATGATCGGTCTTCGGGTTGGAACCGTAGCAGAACACATGTTCTAATGTCAAATGGTGTTCTGGGTGCTCCTGCTATCATGCCGACCCCGTTCCAGACCGTCGGAGTCCGTCGTGAACCTGTCCTCATCGTCGCGCTATCTGCGTTTGGCGCGCCTCGTCCTCAAGCTTCCAACGTACGCGCGCATGGTGTGGGGGCTCGTCCGTGATCCGCGCACGCCGATCGGACTCAAGGGCATGCTCGCCGCTGCTTTGGCGTACGTCGTCTTCCCGGTCGACCTGATCCCGGATGTGATACCGATCATCGGCCAGGCGGACGACCTGACCGTGCTGTTGCTCGTGCTCGACCTGTTCATCCAGAACGCACCGCCAGAGGTGCGCGCTGAGCACTCGGCACGGGCTCGGAACGGCACGGCCGACCTCGACCGTGATCTCGCCCAGATCCGCGTCCTCATGGGCGATCGCTTCGATCGCATCAAGGATGACCTACCGGGGCTGCTGGACCGATACGGACGCCTGCGCGACCCCGATGCGCTCAAGCATGCCCTCGCGTCCTGGCGCCGTCGCCGGTCGCTCACCACCACACCGAAGGAGCTCGAATGAAGGTCATCTTGAAGCGCGACGTGAAGGGTCTCGGTCACGAGGGCGATCTGAAAGACGTCAAGGACGGATACTCCCGCAACTTCCTTCTGCCGACCGGCGCGGCCGTCGTCGCCGACAAGGGAGCGGTCGCGAACTGGGAGCGGCACAAGGACCAGCGCGAGGAACGCGACCGGAGCGTGCGCGCCCAGGCGGACGCCGCCGCCGAGAAGATTCGTGAGCTCAAGCTCGAGATTCCCGTCAAGGCCGGTGAGCGGGGCCGGCTGTTCGGCGCCGTAACCGGGCACCAGATCGGCGATCTCGTCAACCGCGCCGGAATCGAGCTGGACCGCCACGCGCTGCACCTTCGTGAGCCGATCAAGGCGCTCGGCGACTACAAGATCGACGTGCGTCTGATGCCCGGTGTCGAAGCCATCCTGACCGTGAGCGTCGTCGCCGAATCCTGAGGGTCGGAT
>JBBJNX010000400.1:0-2542 GCA_037721115.1 Candidatus Limnocylindria bacterium | reverse complement strand
CGGTGGTGTGCAGCGACCGCACGAGTCTGCCCGAGGTGGCGGGAGACGCCGCGATGCTCGTGTCGCCCGACGACGGAGACGCGCTGGAGCGCGCCATCGGACAGGTGACCTCGTCGCCGGAGGCACGTGAAGCGATGGTGGAGCGGGGAGTGGCGCAGGCGGTGCGGTTCACCTGGGAGCGCTGCGCACGCGAAACCGCGGCCGTGTACCGCGCTGCTCTCAGCGGCTTCTGAGGCGCAGCAGCCGGTAGACGGCCACGATCAGTCGGCTCATTCCCGCGTTCGCCGCCACCGCGAGGCGGTGCCCGCCGCCGTGCAGCCGGGCGACCTCGGTGTGCTCGCGGAACTGCCCTTCGAAGCCCGTCATGCTGAGGCTGCCTGCGGCCATCCGGAAGCATGCGAGCTCGCGCTCGATCACCAGCGGCGGACCGAGCGCGGCCACCCGCAGCCACAGGTCGTAGTCGTGCGACCAGCGCCAGCGCGAGCTGATCGGCCCCACGCGGTCGAACGCAGCCCGCCGCACGAACGTGGCCGGGTCGGAGACGAAGTTCTGCGTCAGATACAGCCCGAGCGACCACCTGCGCAGGAGCACGTTCTTGTAGCGCGTCACCGGTCGGCGGATCTCGTTGCCCTCGGCGTCGATGATGCGGCAGTAGCCCGTCGCCCACATCGCGCCAGGGCTGGCGGCGAACGCCTCGGCGACCGCGCGTAGCGCGCCGGGCTCGTAGCGGTCGTCGGCGTTCAGCCAGGCCACCACCTCGCCCGAGGACATCGCCACGCCCTTGTTGGCCGCATCGGCACGGCCGCCATCGGGCTCTGAGACCCAGGTGACCCCCTCGGCCCGCTGCAGCATCTCCACCGTCCCGTCGGTGGAGCCGCCATCGACCACCACGTGCTCGACCAGCGGGTGATCCTGCGAGCGCACGCTTGCCAGGCACTCGCCGATCGTGGCCGCGGCGTTCAGACACGGCGTGACGACCGTGATCGAGACCGGCTGGCTCAAGGACGCGGGGACACGGCCAGGGCCTTGTCAGACCGCCGCGCCGTCCGGGTCTGGCGGCTCGAGGTCATCGTCTTGGAGCACGTGGTCGGCCACGACGGGCACCCGCAGCCGGCGGCCCACGACCTGAGCCAGCCGAGAGGGCTCCATGCCCCCGCCGGGCTTCTTGACGGCCAGCTCGGAGGGCGTGAGCACGGTGCCGGCGTCTAGCTCGCCGCGGGCCACGATGCTCTTGGTGAAGAGCTCGCGCGTGGGCTCGAGCCGCTGCGCCATCGCGTCCTTGTCCACCGGGGCGGCGAGCGCCTCGGCGAGCATGCGCGCGCCCCGGACGAGCTCGGCCAACTCGGGCGGCGTGACCGACGCCACGACGTCTGGCCCGAACATCTCACGGCTCAGCGCGATGTGCACCTCGACAACGCGGGCTCCGAGGGCGACGGCGCCCAGCGCGGGGAAGATCGTGCCCGAGTGATCCGACAGGCCTGCGGCGCAGCCGTAGCGCTCCCCGATCTGCTCGATCACGTTGAGGCCGAGATCCTTCGCCGCCGTTGGATACTCGGAGGTGCACTGCATGACCGCCAGCGACGCCGTCGAACGCTCGCGCACCAGCGCCACGGCCGCGTCGATCTCCTCCCAGCCGCTCATGCCGGTGGACAGCAGGACCGGGAGCTTCGATTCGGCGCAGCGCTCGACGAGGAGCGGGTTCGAAACCTCACCCGAGGCGATCTTCCACGCGTCGACGCCGATGCGGTCGAGCAGCTCGAACGCCTCGATCGAGAAGGGCGAGCTGAGGAACGCGAGGTCACGCTCGTGGGCGTGGCGCCGGAGGCCGGCCCACCCCTCCTCGTCGAACTCCATCCGCTTCCAGTAGTCGAAGCGGGTGTCGTCCTCGTAGCTGAAGCGCACGCGCCAGGGCTCGTCGCGCCGGCTCTCGGCGTCCGCGATGTGCGTCTGGAACTTCACCGCGTCGGCGCCGGCGGCGGCGGCGGCGTCGATGTGGGCGTGAGCCAGTCCGAGGCTGCCGTCGTGAGCTTGGGCGACCTCGGCGATCACCGCGATCCCATCCTCCCAGTCCAGGGCGGCGCCCGAGTGGGTCACGAGGCCGAGTCCAGGGGCGAGAGCTCGTGCAGGTCCGCGGTCACCATCATCGCGATCAGGTCCTCGAAGCTGGTTCGAGGCTGCCAGCCGAGCTGTGCGCGCGCCTTGGAGGGGTCCCCCACGAGCGGCACCGGATCCGCCGGGCGAACGAACTCGGGGTCGACCACCACGTGCGGCTCGGGATCTACGTCGACGAAGGCGAACGCCGTCTCGACCAGCGCGCGCACCGTGCGGCTCACGCCGCTGCAGACGACGTAGTCGCCACCCTCGTCCTGCTGGAGCATCAGCCACATCGCCTCGGCCACGTCGCCCGCGTAGCTCCAATCACGCGTCGCATCGAGGTTGCCGAGGTGCAGCTCGGTCTCGAGTCCGAGCTTTATCGCCGCCGCGGTCCGCGTGATCTTGCGGGTCACGAACTCCGGTGGCCGGCGGGGCGACTCATGGTTGA